>CAIXFP010000649.1 GCA_903918705.1 uncultured Pseudomonadota bacterium | reverse complement strand
TGGACTGGTACGTCGACGATCTTGCCGGACGCTGATGTAGCGCCGGCGTTCTCGCCGGCAAGGAAATGGGCGCGCCGCGTCGGTGTCGTCCTGCTGCTGGCCGGACTGGCCGCCCGCGCCGACCTGCCGCCCCCCGTGGCCGCCGCCCTGCAGCAGGCCGGCATTCCCGACAGCCACGTCGGCGCGGTGGTCTACGATCTCGACGACAACGAACCCCTCCTGCTGCATGGTGGCGACCGCCCCATGAACCCGGCCTCGGTGATGAAGCTGCTCACCACCCTGGCGGCCCTGGACAGCTTCGGCCCCGCTTACACCTTCAAAACACGGGTGCTGCTGGACGGCAACCTCAAGGACGGCGTCCTGGACGGCCGTCTGATCCTGCAAGGCGGCGGCGACCCGGCCCTGACCCCGGAGCGTTTCTGGCTGTTGCTGCGGGAAATTCGGGCCCGCGGCGTGCGCGAGATCCACGGCCAGGTCATCCTCGACGGCAGCGCCTACAGCCTGGAGCCCAGCGACCCCGGCGCCTTCGACCAGGCGCCGCTGCGGCCTTACAACGCCCCCCCCGCCGCCCTGCTGGTGAATTTCAACACCGTGAACCTGCGCCTCTCGGGAGACGGCGCCGCGGTCCAGGCCCGCTTCGACCCACCCCTCGACAGCCCCGTCCTGAGCAACCAACTCACTTTGGGCGACGGACCTTGCGTACCCCCGCGCGAACTGCTGGCGGCGCAACCGGATGGCCTCAGCCTGAAGGGCCGCTACGCCACCGCCTGCGGCGACCAGTCCGTCGCCCTCGACCTGCTGCCGCCAGACGCCACCACGGCAGCCTGGTTCCGCCAGATATGGAGCGAGTTGGGCGGCCCGCCGGTGGCTGCGGTGGAGAGCGGCGTCGCCCCGGCCTCGGCGCGCCTGCTGCTGGAATTCGAGTCCTTGCCCCTGGCGCAACTGGTGCGCGACACCAACAAGTTCAGCAACAACGTCATGGCCAAGATGCTCTTCCTCAATCTCGGCGCCGCCCACCACGGAGCACCCGCCACCTGGGACAAGGGCGAGCGGGCGGTGCGCGACTGGCTGGCGGAGCGCAACCTGGAGTGCGGCCAGTTGGTCCTGGAAAACGGTTCCGGCCTCTCCCGCGGTGGGCGCATCTCGGCCATGGCTTTGGCGCGCCTGCTGCGCTGGGCGACGCGGCAACCGCTGTGGTTCGAGTACGCCGCCTCCCTGCCGGCGCTGGGGCTGGAAGGCACCCAGAAACACCGCCTGAGCGACTCCGCGGCGCGCGGTCAGGCCTGGCTGAAAAGCGGCAGCCTCAGGGGCGTGCGCAACCTGGCCGGGTATGCCCGCACGGTGGACGGGCATCGTCGCGTGATCGTGTTCCTGATCAACGACGACAATGCCGAGGCCGGCGGCCACGCGCAGGACACCCTGGTGGAATGGGCGACCGGCACGCTGGGCGCGGAACCCGACGCGTTCGGAAAAGCAGCAAATTAGCAATAACTTATGCACAATTATTGTGCTTGACTTTGGCTCGCTCCCCCATCCCGGGGCCAACTTACGGCACTTCGTAACACATTGATTATTATATGTTTTAATTGTGCATAAAAAATAGGCCGATGGTATAAACCTCAGTGCCACAAGCCTTTCTGACCGTTTCATGACAGCTTTTCCACAAGGTTATCCACAGGTTTGGTGGACAACTTTCAAAGCCTCTTTGGCGCCCTGGCCTTCCTCTCCATCTCTCACAATTCACTTTAACTTCGCGACCTAATTGACCTCTGAAAATTTGGCCCAGAGACAAGATGACCAGGGCATTTTCCACCCGCCCGGCATTTATTTCCGAAATGAGCCCCATCGCCCGCATCGCTCTCGACACCCCGCTTGACCGCCTGTTCGACTATCTGGCGCCGGAAGCGACTCCCGACGACATCGGCCGCCGGGTGGAAGTGCCGTTCGGGCCGCGCACACTGGTGGGGGTATTGCTGGAACTGGCGGAACACAGCGAGATGGCGCCGGCGGCCCTGAAAGCCATCGGCCGCATCGACCGCGACACGCCCCCTCTGCCCGCCGAATTGCTGGCTCTGGCCCGCTTTGCCGCCGGTTATTACCACCATGCCCTGGGCGCGGTCCTGGCCAGCCTGCTGCCGCCCGCCCTGCGCCGGAACGGCAAGCCGGCGCGGCCGGCGGTGGCGGCGGCGTATGCCGTGAGCGTGGCCGGCCGCGCGGCGCTGGCGGGCATCACCCCCGCCAAGCCGGCGCAACATGCCCTCGCCGCACGCCTGCTGGCCGGCCCGCTGCCGCGCGCAGAACTCGGCGACCGGGAAAGGACGCTGCTGCGCGACTGGCTGAAATGCGCCTGGGTGCTCCCTTGCGAGCCTATCGTCGCGGAGGCGGCGGCGGCAATCGCACCCGCGCCGACGCCGGACCAGGCGGCGGCCCTGGCTGCCATCCGCGGCGGCGGCGAGGGCTACACCCCCTGGCTGCTGCACGGCGTCACCGGCAGCGGCAAGACCGAGGTGTACCTGCGCCTGGTGGCGGACACCCTGGAGCGCGGCCGTCAGGCTCTGATTCTGGTGCCGGAGATTCACCTGACGCCGCAACTGGGCGAGCGTTTCGCCCAACGCTTCCCGGGCCACCGCCTGATCGGCCTGCACAGCGGCCTTTCCGACGGCGAGCGGCGCGGCGCCTGGCTGGACGCCCTGGCGGGGCGCGCCGACATCGTCCTCGGCACCCGCCTGGCGGTGTTCACGCCGCTGCCGCGCCTGGGGCTGATCGTGGTGGACGAGGAGCACGACACTTCCTACAAGCAGATGGAAGGCATGCGCTACTCCGCCCGCGACGTCGCCGTGTGGCGGGCGCGTGAGGCGGGTGTGCCGGTGCTGCTGGGCTCCGCCACCCCGGCCCTGGAAACCTGGAACAACGCGAAAAGCGGGCGCTATCGCCTGCTCAGCCTGGCCGCCCGCGCCCATGCCCAGGCTTGCCTGCCGCAAGTACGACTGATCGACAGCCGCAGCGACCGGCCCAAGCAGGGCCTCAGCCAGGCGCTGGTGAGCGCCCTGGAAGCCACCCTGCAACGCGGCGAGCAGGGCCTGGTGTTCATCAACCGGCGCGGCTATGCCCCCACCCTGTTGTGCAACGCCTGCGGCCACGTCTTCCCCTGCCCGCGCTGTTCCGCCCACCTGGTGTTGCACCGCAACCCCGCCGGCTACCGCCTGGTGTGCCACCACTGCGGCCTCGACGGGCGGCCGCCGGACGCCTGCCCGGATTGCGGCAGCGTCGACCTGCGCCCCGCCGGCCACGGCACCCAGCGGGTGGAGGAGACCCTGGCGGAACGTTTTCCCGAGGCCCGCATCCTGCGCATCGACCGCGACAGCGCGGCGCGCAAGGGTTCCTTCGCCGCCATGCGCGACCGGGTGGCGGCGCGGGAGGTGGACATCCTGGTGGGCACCCAGATCGTCGCCAAGGGCCACGACTTTCCGCACCTGACCCTGGTGGGGGTGATCGGCGCCGACCAGGCCCTGGTGTCGCCGGACTTCCGCGCCGGCGAGCGCCTGTTCGCCCAGATCATGCAGGTGGCGGGGCGCGCCGGACGCGCCGAGCACCCCGGTTCGGTGCTGATCCAGACCCGCTATCCCGGCCATCCCCTGTACCAGTCGGTGGTGCGCCACGATTACCCCGGCTTTGCCGCCGCCGCCCTGAACGAGCGCCGCGCCGCCGACTTTCCGCCTTACGTCGCCCAGGCAGTGCTGCGCGCCGAGGCCGGCACGGAGGAAGCCGCGTTGGCCTTCCTCCTCGCCGCCCGTGCCGTCGGCCAAGACAGGGCGGCCGGCGTCGAACTGTTCGACCCGGTGCCCGCCCTGATGCTGCGCATCGCCAACCGCCACCGCCTGCAACTGCTGCTGCAAGCGACCTCGCGCCGCCGTCTCCAGGCATTCCTCGGGCAATGGCTGCCGTGCCTGGCGGAGGTCCCGGCGCGTGGCGTGCGCTGGGTGCTGGACGTGGACCCGGTGGATGTGTGAAGCATCCGGCAAGGGATGCGGGTTGGTCCGCGCCACCGGCCCCGCGCCCACCTCGCCGCCGCGACTAAAGCTTGCAACCGCAGCCAGTTGCCCGTTTACTTGCGCCCTTGCCGTATCCACCCGCTGCAAAACCACCACCGCATGAAGCTTTACGACGAATCCTCGATCAAGGTCTTGAAGGGCCTGGAACCGGTCCGCGCCCGCCCGGGCATGTACACGCGCACCGACACGCCCACCCATATCATCCAGGAAGTCATCGACAACGCCGCCGACGAGGCCCTGGCCGGCTACGCCCGCAACCTCACGGTAAAGGTGCATCTCGACGGCTCCGTGTCGGTGGCCGACGACGGCCGCGGCATCCCGGTGGG
>CAIXFP010000648.1 GCA_903918705.1 uncultured Pseudomonadota bacterium | reverse complement strand
GTAGGTTGGGCTGACGAAGGAAGCCCAACATGACACGAGAGATGTTGGGCTTCGTGCCTCAGCCCAACCTACGGATGAACTGGCCACCATGACCGAAACCGAATACCAGCACCCCCTGATGAAGGCCTACTGGGCCCAGCTCGACACCCGCTTCAAGCAGGTGGAGGACGTGTTCGAGGACGTCATGGCGGAAGCCCTGGCCATCCTCTCCCGCGAGGACATCCATCATTACCTGGATGCCGCAAGGATCATCGGCAAGCTGGGCCGCGGCGTGGAACCGATGCTGGCGTTCCTGGAGGAGTGGCCTTCCGCCGCCCAGGCGCTGGGGGAAGAAGCGGCCCTCACAGAAGTGATGGCCTTCATCATGCGCATGCAGAAGTCGCCCAACGGCAAGGCCATCACCCCCTTCCTGCAGACCCTGGCCCCGGTGGCGCGGCGTTTGCACGCCCGCGGCCAGATGCAGCATTACCTGGACATCGCCCTGGACATGATGGAGCGCACCACCGGCTCCATCCACGGCCACCACACCACCTTCCCCAGCCCTGGGCTACCCGACCTGTTCGCCCAGGCGCCTTTCCTGCTCTCCCAACTCAGCCTGGCGGGCTTGAAGAACTGGGTGGATTACGGTATCCGCAACTACAGCCATCACCCGGACCGGCAGCAGGACTATTTCCAGGTCCAGTCCGCCGACAGCCGCGCCGTGCTGCAACGCGAACGCCACGGCACCCTGTTCATGGATGTGGAACGCAAGCTGGATCTCTACCTGCGTGGTCTCTGGCGGGAGTCGGAGCAACTCGTGCCCTATTCCACCGCCTTCGACGAACTGCGCAAACCGGTGCCGTATTTCGACAAGCTGGGGATGCGGATACCCGATGTGTACGACGACTTTGTGCTCCCTCTCCCTCCGGGAGAGGGCCGGGGTGAGGGAAACCAGGTTGATCAGGCCAGGGTGCCAGATCAGGCTGCGCAACCTCTTCCCAGCCCCCCCTCGGCGGAGTTGGCCAAGGTCACCGGCCTCGACCGCTACCGCGCCACCCTCGCCCACATGGTCGGCCACCGGCGCTGGACGGTAGCCCAGATTGCCGACAACTGGAGCCCGTTCCAGCGCATGGCCGTGGAGTTTTTTGAAGACTGCCGGATGGAAACTTTGCTCTGCCGCGAATACCCCGGCTTGAAACGCATCTTCCTGGCCCTGCACCCGAAGCCCATCGAAGACGCTTGCGATCCGGAAACCACTTCCTGCCTGCGCCACCGCATGGCCATGATGTCGCGCGCCCTGCTCGACCCGGAACATGGCTATCGTGACCCCGACCTGCTGGAGTATGCGCGGCGCTTCCATGAACTCATGAAGCAAGGCGAAGCCAGCAGCAAGGAAATCGCCACCCTGGCCCTGAGCTACGTCGCCAAGACCCGGCGCCAGAGCGACCAGTACGCCAAGGTCCATTTCGACGACACCGTGGTCGACTACCGCGACGACAACCGCCACATGTGGCTGTTCATCGAGGAGAGCGAT
>CAIXFP010000647.1 GCA_903918705.1 uncultured Pseudomonadota bacterium | reverse complement strand
CACTCATATCCTCGATGCTGACCACCTTGGCGGTCATGCGCAGCATTCCCTTGGCCGAGCGGACGCGTCGATGGCCGGCTAGATCGCGAACTCGCCCTCGGCAAGCTCGATGAATTCGACCCGGTCGCCCGCATCCAGACCCATCCGTTTTCGCACATCCACAGGGATGGTGATTTGCCCTTTGGTCGTCAGCGTCGCGGTGGTCATGACCCATTCCTTTCATTCTGTATATTCCTTACCCTAAGGTAAGTCTTTGCGGATTTCAAGCCTGTCGAGTCAATTCATGGCCCTTTCCAACTTATGATCGAAGTGTCCCCCCAGGTTACGCACTACGCGGCTAACCCAGGCTACGTTCTTTGATAAATTGATCTGGGCGTCCAAGTACGGCCAGGAACTGCCAGTGGACGATTGCATAGCAACGGCAGAAACGGTTTAGGTTTGTTCGACGTCTGCCCGACACGTGACAAGGTTGGATGGCACACCGACGCTGGTGGGCAGACGTTGAATAAACCTCGAAGGAGGAAACCGCGGGATGTTGCGGGGCGGTATGGGTGGGCGACGGCCTATGGGGATTTGACGGGACCTGCTGCGGATGTACAGGTCGTGGCGTGGGCCGGCAGCGAGTCGAGTTGAGCGAAGTGTCTCCCCGGCGCGGTGGATTGCGAAGTGAAGGCAGCGGACGTGAGTGCAGATGTGGGCCGCGCTGGCGCATGGACGCAGCCGTCCGCACTCGGCGGGGGGATCCCGGAAGCCGACATCAGCCTATTTGACGTGCACAGACACAGGTTGTGCTTCATGGCGGCGCCCGAATGGCTGGCTGGCGGAAGAAGACCTCGACGACGCGCATGGTGGCGCCACAGCATCGACAGATGAAGGTCGGCGCGGGAGTCGCTGAGGCCTCGTTGAAGACGGGCGCAGACGGTGGCACCGACAGCAAGGTACGCGCCCTGGCCTGATTCACCCGACGGTGGGCATTGGCGAACAGGCCGTAGTGGCGAATGCGGTGGAAACCGGTCGGCAGCACGTGCAGCAGGAAGCGTCGCATGAACTCGTCGGCGGCCAGCGTCATGGTCTTGTGCCGGGTGCGTCCTTTGGCCCGATAGTCCTTCCAGCGGAAGGACACCCGGTCGCTGTCCAGGGCGACCAACCGCGAGTTGGCGATGGCTACCCGGTGGGTATAACGCGACAGGTAGGCGAGCACTGCCTCTGGTCCGGCAAAGGGACGCTTGGCATAGACCACCCACTCGCAGGTCCGCAGCGGTGCCAGCCAGCGGGCGAAGGCCGAGGCTTCGGCCAGACCGGCGTGCTCGCCGAAGAACGCGAGCTGCCCGGCGCGATGCACCTTGGTCAATTCCTCCAGGAAGCGCCGCCGGAACAGTCGCGACAGCACCCGCACCGGCAGGAAGAAGCCGTGCCGGCAGGCCACCCAGCGTTCGCCATCCGGCGACAGCCCGCCGCCGGGCACGATGCCGTGCACGTGGGGATGATGGGTCATGGCCGAACCCCAGGTGTGCAGCACCAGGGTGGCGCCGATGCTTGCCCCCAAGTGCTTCGGATCAGCGGCGATCGTCAGAAGGGTTTCCGCCGCCACGTCGAACAGCAGCCGGTAGATAACCGCCTTGTTCGTGTAGGCGATGGAACTGATCTGTTCAGGCAGGGTGAAGACCACGTGGTAGTACTCGACGGGCAGCAGGTCGGCCTGCCGCGCATCGAGCCAGCGTTGCGCCGCACGGGCCTGGCACTTTGGGCAGTGTCGGTTGCGACAGGAGTTGTAACTGATCTCCTGGTGGTCGCAGGCATCGCACTGGAGCGCATGTCCCCCCAGCGCCGCCGTGCGGCACTGTTCGATGGCCGACATGACCTTGAGCTGGGCGAGACTCAGATGACCGTGCTGCGCTTCGCGCCATGCCGGCCCATGGGCGCGGAAGATGTCCGCGACCTCCAGGGCGGCCCGCCCCATGGCAGGCCTACGGGGTGTTCAGCTTCTCAAGCGGACTGACCACCTCGCGCAGGATGTCGGTGGCGACCTGGGCGTAAAGGGCGGTCGTCTCCAACTTCTTGTGCCCGAGCAGGACCTGGATCACCCGGATATCCACCTTGGCTTCCAGGAGGTGGGTGGCAAAGGCGTGGCGCAAGGAGTGCATCGAGACGCGCTTGTCGATCTGCGCCGCGTCCGCCGCGGCATGGATGGCGCGTTCCATCTGACGGGTGCTCAAGGGGTTAAACGGGTTCAGACCCGGAAACAACCAGCCACCATCCGGCATCTTGCCCTGGGCACGGGCCACCCGCCACCAGACCCGCAGGCGTTCCAGCAGCACCGGCGAGAGCAGGGCATAGCGATCCTTCTGGCCCTTGCCCTGTTCGATGCGCAACGTCATGCGCTGGCT
>CAIXFP010000646.1 GCA_903918705.1 uncultured Pseudomonadota bacterium | reverse complement strand
GATGATGGCTTCCAGGCGGGCCTGTTCTTCCGCCAGTTTGTCGAAGTCGGCATCCGGTTCGGCGTAGGCGGCGTAGACCTCCTCCAGCTTCTGCTGCGCCTGCATGACTTCGCCCAGGCCCGCTTCCACCTCTGCGCGCACGGTGGTCTCGGGGTCAAGTTCCGGTTCCTGGGGCAGGTAGCCGATGGAGATGCCGGACAGGTGCTGCACCTCGCCTTCGTATTCCTTGTCCACGTTGGCCATGATGCGCAGCACCGTGGATTTGCCCGAGCCGTTCAGGCCCAGCAGGCCGATCTTGGCGCCGGGGAAGAAGGACAGGGAGATGTCCTTGATGATCATGCGCTTGGGGGGGACGATTTTGCTCACGCGGAGCATGGACATCACGTATTGGGCCATGGGAAGTGTCTGTCAAAGGTTGGAAATAGATCAGGCTGCCTGGGTGTGGGTCAGGTGAGCGGAAAGGATTTGGTGATCGCGAGTGAGAAATGCGCGGCCCTCGCTTTGCGCGACGGCCACCAGCAGGTAATCGAAAGGGTCGTTATGGAATAGATGTATGCCGCGCCCCGCCTCCAGATGGTCGGCACGTAGCGGCAGGACGGTGAATCCCTGGGCTTCCAGGCTGGAAGCCAACGGGGCGTCCGGCAAGCTGAGTTTGCCCTTGCGGCTTTTCAAGATCAGTTCCCACAGACTCACCATGCTCACCGCCACGTCGCCGTCGGCGATGATGTTCCGTGCCAGCGTGCCTAGCGCCGGGTCGTTGTACATCCACCAATAAACAAAATGGGTATCGAGCAGGTAGCGCGGCGCGCTCATGGTTTTTCGTCCGGAAACAGGTTGCTGGAATTAAACATTTCAGCGATTTCCCTGTTGACCTCGTCGCTGTCCCAATCCGGGTTGGGGGGCGGCAGATGCGCCCAGGCACCGGGCTGTCGCCGTTGCGGGACGTCTGCCATCGCCACCAGCCTGACCACCGGCACGCCGTGGTTGGCAATGATGACTTCTTCACCTGCCTGGGCGGCCTTCACCAGCTTGGAAAGCTGGTTCTTCGCTTCGAGCATGTTGACTTGCATGGGACGTTCTCCGGAACGAACGATAGGCGCGAAGTCTAGCCGATGACAGTGGATTCTGGCCAAGTTAGCCAAGCTCATGGATGGCAGCTGCGACCACATCGGCCTTCCGTTTTTGCCCACTCCTGCCGACAATCCGCCCATTCCCATTGGAGTCCGAACTATGGCGCAGCCGCTCTGGTACCTACGTCACGCCGGCATGATCATCGGCCCCTACCCGCCGCCGCGGGTCCAGGAGTTGCTGCGGGCGGGGGCGGTGACCGGTGACTGGGAAATCAGCCTGGACGAGCAGGATTGGCTGCCCCTGGCGGAAAGCGGCCAGTTTTCCGGGCCGGCGGCCACCGGGCGGACGGAAGCTGCCGCCGGCCAGTTGGCCTGGGTCGAGGAGCGCCAGCGGGCTCGGGAACGCTGGCACGGCGAGGGCGGCGATGCCCCGGTGCCCCACGATGCCAGCGTCGACGAGGCCCGGCGCCTTGCCCTGGGGCAGGACCAGCAGCGCACCGAGCGACTGCTGGTTGCGGAGCGTTCGCGCCGCCCGTCGCGGCTGATCGCGCTGCTGGCGCTGCTGGCCCTGGCGGGCGTCGGCGTCGTGGTATGGCTCGGGCAACAGCCGATCCAGGCCCCGCTCAGCCAGGTGGTGCAGTGCGTTGCCCCAGTCGGCGTCGGCATCAACTGGAACGGCTGCGAAAAACGCGGCGCGGTCCTGGCCGGCGCCTTGCTGCGCAATGCCCATCTCGACCGCACCCACCTGGAGGATGCCCATCTGGCCGGGGCGATCCTGGAATATGCCAGCGCCCGTGCTGCCTACCTGCGCAATGCCGATCTGCGCGGGGCCAAGCTGACGGCGGTGGATCTGACCGGGGCGGATCTTTCCGGCGCCGACTTGGCCGGCGCCAATCTGCGCTATGCCGTGCTCAAGGACACCCGTTTGGACGGCACCCGGCTCGACCAGGCGGTGTGGAGCGATGGGCGCATCTGCACCTCCGGGTCGGTGGGGGCCTGTCGTTGATTCAGATCACCTCGCGCAGCAACCCCGCCTATCAAGCCCTGCGCACCCTGGCCGAAGATCGCCGGGCCCGGCGCGAGGCCCGGGCCACCCTGCTCGATGGCGAGCATTTGCTGGAATCCGCCCTGGCGGCCGGCGTCATGCCGCGCCGCCTGGTGTTTTCCGCCAGCGCCCTGGCGGGTCGACTGGCGGCCTGGCAGGCACGGTTGCCCAAGGTGCCGCTGCTGCAACTGTCCGATGGGTTGTTTGCCAGCCTGTCGCCGGTGGAGTCGCCCACCGGCGTGCTGGCGGAAATCGCCATTCCCGCCGTGGTGAACGAGGCCGCCCGCTTCGTGGTGCTGCTGGAGGACGTACAGGATCCCGGCAATCTCGGGGCATTGCTGCGCACCGCTGCCGCCGCCGGGGTGGAGCAGGCTTATCTGTCCACCGCCTGCGCCGATGCCTGGTCGCCGAAGGCCCTGCGCGGCGGCCAGGGCGCGCAGTTTCGCCTGGGCATCCAGGAACGCGCCGATCTGCCCGAGGTGGCCCGATGTTTCGACGGCCGGGTTTACGCCGCGATCCTGGGCGCTACGCAAGCCTTGTTCGGACTGGATCTGCGCGGCGCGGTGGGCTTTGCCTTCGGCAACGAGGGCGCGGGCTTGAGCGGGGCATTGCGGGAAACCTGCCAGCCCTTCAGCATCCCCATGAGCGGCAGGGTGGAGTCGCTGAATGTGGCGGCGGCCGCCGCCATCTGTTTGTTCGAGCGGGTCAGACAGGGATCGTAGGTGCTGTTCAGAAGAACTGCTTGGCGAAATTGGCGATGGCGATGGCGATGGCGATGGCGATGAGCACGCCCATCATCCATTTGACCAGGCGTATTTCCGCTTCGATGGCATCGATGTGGCGGTCAAACCTGGACAGATCCTCGCGTACGGACCGGACGTCGCCCTTGGTGGCCAGTTCGCTTTCCAGCGCTTCCGAATAGTCTTCCCTCTGTGCTTCAGCGATGGCCCGGCCTGTGCACGCGGCATGCCGGCCTGTTCCAGCCGTTCCACGAACTCCAGGGTGTCAAAGGATCGTGCTCATGGGACGCATCCTAACATCAACTTTTTAGCGTCTGCTTGATAAGCGAGGCGATCTCTTCCACCGAACGGTGGGAGGAGTTGACGATGGGCACCCCGGCGTCATTCATCATCTTTTCCGCCAGGGACAGTTCCCGCTTGCAGGTTTCCAGGGCGGCATAGCTGCTGTTGGGGCGCCGCTCGGAGCGGATCGAGGCGAGACGCTCCGGCAGCAGGGTGAGGCCGTGCAGTTTCTTCACGTAGGGCAGCAGCACCCGAGGTAGGCCGGGCTGCTCGAAATTTTCCGGGGTGAGCGGGTAGTTGGCCACGCTGAGGCCGTACTGCATGGCCATGTACAGCGAGGTGGGGGTTTTGCCGCTGCGGGAAACGCCCACCAGGATCAGGTCGGCGCGCTCATATTTTTCCGTGGACAGGCCATCGTCCGCCGCCAGGGCGAAATTCACTGCGTTGATGCGCCGGTGATAGTCGCTGTTGTCGCCCATACCATGGAAACGGCCGCGCAACGGCTCCGGCGGATAACCGATTTCCCCCACCATCATGCCGAGAAAGTGGCCATAGATATCCATGACCAACGCCCCGCAGGCGTCCAATGCTGCACGTGCGCCAGGATCGGTCAAAGTTGAGTACACAAACGGCTTCAAGCTCGTTGTTTTCCAGGCCTCCCGGATTTGTTGCGCTGCAATATTCGCTTTCTCCATGCTGTCGATGAAAGGTAAACTGGCCGGCGCGAACGCTTCGTCGGGGAACTGCGAGAGGAGACTCTTGCCGATGATCTCGGCGGTGATGCCAGTGTGGTCGGAGACGAAAAAGACCGGGCGTGCAGGTGTCATGGGGAAGGGCGCTACGCTTGTTAAAAAACCGTTCAGAGGAATTGATGATGGGCCAGGCAATCGACTATATAGCGCGCTTCGAAACACTGTCCATGACTGACGTGGACAAGGTCGGGGGCAAGAATGCATCCCTTGGCGAGATGATCCACAACCTGACCGACAAGGGTGTTCGCGTCCCCGGCGGTTTCGCCACCACGGCCGATGCCTTCCGTGAGTATTTGACTCACAACGGACTGGCGGATCGCATAGCCGCCAAACTCCACACTCTCAACATCGACGACACTCAGGTCCTGGCCGAAGCCGGCCGCGAGATCCGCGGCTGGATGCTGGAAGCGCCGCTGCCCGCCGGGCTGGAAGCGGGCATCCGCCACAACCATCGCCTGATGTGCGCCGAAGCCGAGGAGGACTTGCAGTTCGCGGTGCGCTCCTCCGCCACCGCCGAAGACCTGCCGGACGCCTCCTTTGCCGGCCAGCAGGAAACCTTCCTCAACATCCAGGGCGCAGACAACCTCATCGACGCCGTCAAGCTCTGCTTCGCTTCCCTCTACAACGACCGCGCCATCGCCTACCGCGTCCACAACGGCTTCGAGCACGCCGTGGTGGCCCTGTCCGCGGGCATCCAGCGCATGGTGCGTTCCGACCTGGGCGCGGCCGGCGTCATGTTCACCATGGATACCGAATCCGGATTCCGCGACGTGGTGTTCATCAACGCTTCCTATGGCCTGGGTGAAACCGTGGTGCAAGGTTCGGTGAACCCGGACGAGTACTACGTGCACAAGCCCATGCTGCGCCAGGGCAAGCGTGCCGTGGTGCGCAAGAAACTGGGCGAGAAGGCCATCCGCATGGTGTTCGGCCATGAGTCCGTGGCGGAACGCTCCACCATCATCGAAGACGTCCCCATGGGGTTGCGCCACCGCTTCGCCCTGGACGACGACGAATTGCTGGAACTGGCCCGTTATGCCCTGACCATCGAGGAACACTACGGTCGCCCCATGGACATCGAGTGGGGCCGTGACGGCATCGACGGCAAGCTATACATCCTCCAGGCCCGCCCGGAAACCGTGAAATCCCGTTCCGGCAACGTCCAGACCCGTTACAAGATGCTGGAAAAAGGCCCGGTCATCACCGTCGGCCGCGCCATCGGCAGCAAGATCGGCCAGGGCAGGGCGCGCATCATCAAGTCCATCGACCAGATGCACAACGTACAACCCGGCGACGTGCTGATTGCCGACATGACCGACCCGGACTGGGAACCGGTAATGAAACGCGCCTCCGCCATCGTCACCAACCGCGGCGGGCGCACCTGCCATGCCGCCATCATCGCCCGGGAAATGGGCGTGCCGGCGGTGGTGGGGGCGGGCAACGCCACCCTGACCATCAAGGACGGCCAGGAAGTCACCGTCTCCTGCGCGGAAGGCGAGGACGGCTACGTCTATGACGGCCTGCTCAAGTTCGAGCGTAGCGAGATGATCATGCAGGCCATGCCCGAGATCCCGGTCAAGATCATGATGAACGTGGGCAACCCGGAACAGGCCTTCCACTTCGCCACGCTGCCCCACGAGGGCGTGGGCCTGGCGCGGCTGGAATTCATCATCAACAACGCCATCGGCATCCACCCCAACGCCGCCCTGGAATACCGCAAGATGCCGGACGACGTGAAGACGGCCATCGACGCCAAGATCCACGGCTACGGCGACCCGGTGAACTTCTACGTGGAAAAGCTGGTGGAAGGCATCGCCACCATCG
>CAIXFP010000645.1 GCA_903918705.1 uncultured Pseudomonadota bacterium | reverse complement strand
TTGGCGCAGACCCTGGAGCCCCATGCCGCGCAGCGCCGGATTACCCTGGAACTACCGTCACCGGCCGAATTCACCCTCACCGGTGATCGCCAGGCCATCGCCGGCGCCCTCATCAACCTGCTGGAAAACGCGCTCCAGGCAACTCCGGAGGGCGGTCGCGTGAGCCTGGGCGTGGGGGGCCAGGGCAGTCCTTTCGCCGTTTTTCACGTGGACGATAGCGGCGCCGGCATCCCCGAGGCCGCCCGCGAGCGCCTGTTCGAGCCTTTCTTCAGTACTCGCGGCGAGGGCAGCGGCCTCGGGTTGGCCATCGTGCGCCAGGTGGCAGAAGCCCACGGCGGCTGGGTGGAATGTGCGGCGCGGGAGGGGGGGGGCAGCCGCTTCAGCCTGTATCTGCCGTTTGCCGGGGGCGAAGTGGCGCCGGCGCCCCCGCCGGCATCTTTCGCCGTGTCCGGGAATGAGCATGGCTGAAGCCTTGCCCATCCTGGTGGTGGAAGACGACCCCGACCTGCGCGAAGCGCTGGTGGATACCCTGGAACTGTCCGGCTATGCCGCCCACGCCGCCGCCGACGGCGAACAGGCCCTGGCGTGGATGGGCCGGGGCCAACCCGGTCTCGTGCTCTCCGACGTGCAGATGCCCGGCATGGACGGCCACGCCCTGCTGCGCAGCCTGAAGGCGCGCTGGCCGGAGGTGCCGGTGCTGTTGATGACCGCCTACGGCCAGATCGAGCTGGCGGTGCAGGCGATGCGCGAGGGTGCCGCCGATTACCTGCCCAAACCCTTCGAACCGGACCGCCTGCTGGCCGCCGTGGCGCGCTATTACCGCGGCGGCGCGGAGGGAGAGGACGGCGAGCTGGTGGCCGTCGCCGCCGCCACCCGCGCCGTGCTCGATCTGGCCCGGCGGGTGGCGGCCACCGAGGCCAGCGTCCTGCTCACCGGTGAATCCGGGGTCGGCAAGGAGGTGTTCGCCCGTTTCATCCATCGCCATTCGAAGCGCGGCCACGGCCCCTTCGTCGCAGTGAACTGCGCCGCCATCCCAGAGAACTTGCTGGAATCCGTGCTGTTCGGCCACGAGAAGGGGGCGTTTACCGGCGCCAGCGGCGCCCAGGCGGGCAAGTTCGAACAGGCGGCGGGCGGCGTGATCCTGCTCGATGAGGTCTCGGAACTGCCCCTCAACCTTCAGGCCAAGCTGTTGCGCGTGCTGCAGGAGAAAGAAGTGGAGCGGGTCGGCGGGCGCGCGCCCATCAAGCTGGACGTGCGGGTGTTCGCCACCAGCAACCGGGATCTCGCCGCCTGGGTCAAGGAAGGGCAATTCCGCGAGGATCTGTATTACCGGCTCAACATTTTTCCCCTGGAAATTCCGCCCTTGCACCAGCGGCGCGGCGATATCGAGGCGCTTTCCGGACATTTCCTGAAACGCCACGAATCCGTGGTGGGCCGTGGCGGCTACGCCTTGTCCCCGGCGGCATTGGGTGAATTGACCCAATATGAGTGGCCCGGTAACATCCGCGAGCTTGCGAATGTGCTGCAACGCGCCATGATCCTGGCGCCCGGAACGGAAATCGGCCCTGAACACCTGATGTTGCCGCACGGCGCGCCTCAGGAAATCAAGGAAACGGCGCCGGCCGCCGATCTTGGCTTGAAGGACAGGGAGCGGGAAACCATCCTGGGCACCCTGCGCAGGATGGGCGGTTCCCGGCGCAGAACGGCGGAAGCGCTGGCCATGAGCGAACGGACATTGCGCGATAAACTCAGGCGATACCGCGAAGCGGGCTTTCTGGATGGCAATGACCTCCTATAATCCGCTTCACGTGAAGGTCGCGCGAGCGGCTCTCGAAGCGCCCCTTTCCCTGGGGATTACCGAAGGGTAGGCGCTTCATCGGAGGGGCTGAAGTGAGGGAAGAGGCAAGGCGATGAATGACATTGATCTGATGGTTAACCAGTTGCGCGCCGTGGCGGCCCAGGCCAGCGGCAGTGCGTCCGGCAATGCCGCGCCGTCCCAGGATTTCGCCACCCTGCTCCAGTCCGCCGTGGATGAAGTCAACAAAACCCAACTGGACGCCCGCCAGCTCAGCAAGCAGTTCGAAACGGGCAACTCCGAAGTCAACCTCCAGGATGTCGTGCTTTCCCTGCAGAAAGCCAGCCTGTCCTTCCAGACCATGGTTCAGGTACGCAACAAGTTGGTGACTGCGTACCAGGATGTCATGAACATGCAAGTCTGATGGAACACGGTTGACGGATGGCGCTGCAACTCCAGGAATCTTTCAACACCCTAGCCTTACGCTTCAACGAGCTTCCCGCCGTCAAGAAGATGACGCTGGCGGCCGTGGTCGCGGCGGTCGTGGCGGTGTTCATCGGGCTTTATCTCTGGGGTAGCGCGACCGAATACAAGGTGCTGTTCTCCAATCTGGAGGATCGCGACGCCGGCGCGGTGACGGCCACCTTGCAGCAGATGAACGTGCCCTACAAGACCGAGCCCAACGGCACCCTCCTGGTGCCGGCCAATCAGGTCTACGACCTGCGCTTCAAACTGGCGTCGCAAGGCATACCCAAGGGTGGCGCGGTGGGCTTCGAATCCCTCGACACGCCCAAACTGGGCCTCACCCAGTTCCAGGAACAGGTGGCCTACCAGCGCGCCCTTGAAGGCGAACTGGCGCGCACCGTGCAATCTCTGGCGCCGGTGGAATCGGCGCGGGTGCATCTGGCGATCCCAAAACCTTCGGTGTTCATCCGCGACAAGCAGTCGCCCTCCGCCTCGGTCCTGGTGAAGCTCTACCCCGGCCGCAGTCTCGAACCCGGCCAGGTGCAGTCCATCGTTCACCTGGTCTCCAGCAGCGTGCCGGAACTGTCGCCCAACAGCGTCACCGTGGTGGATCAGGCCGGCAATCTGCTCACTGCCAAGAACGAGGGCCAGACGCAATCGGGCCTCAATGCCAACCAACTGGAGTTCGTCAAGGCGCTGGAGGCTGATTACGAGCAGCGCATCGAGGCCATCGTGGTGCCCATCGTCGGTGCCGGCAACGTCAAGGCCGAGGTGCGCGCCGACCTGGATTTCTCCGAGGACGAGGCCACCAGCGAGACCTACAAGCCCAATCCCAAGCCGGACGACCAG
>CAIXFP010000644.1 GCA_903918705.1 uncultured Pseudomonadota bacterium | reverse complement strand
TTCCACCACGCGGCCTTCATCGTTGACCGCCATGACGCCGAAGGCGGAGGCTTCCGCCGTGGGCACCTCGATGCAGGCCACGGTCATGTCGGCCTCGTTGCGCACGTGGTGGGCCACCATCTCACCGTAGTCCATCTTGTAGATGTGGTCGCCGGCCAGGATCAGCACGTATTCCGGCTTGTACACCCGCAGGATGTCCAGGTTCTGGTAAACGGCGTCGGCGGTGCCCTTGTACCAGGTGTCTTCCGTCACCCGTTGCTGCGCCGGCAACAGGTCGACGAACTCGTTGAACTCGCCGCGCAGGAACCCCCAACCGCGCTGAATATGCTTGATCAGGCTGTGGGACTTGTACTGGGTCACCACGCCGATGCGGCGAATGCCCGAGTTCATGCAGTTGGACAGCGGAAAATCGATGATGCGAAACTTGCCGCCGAAGGGAACGCCGGGCTTGGCGCGCCAGTCGGTAAGCTGTTTGAGGCGGCTGCCCCGGCCACCGGCCAGGATCAGGGCGACTGTGTTCTTGGTGAGCAGACTGACGAAACGCGGATATTCCTTGACCATTTTTCTTCCCCACGAAAATCGCTTGAAACAATGCCACCGATGATAACCGATAGAGTTATCCTGATTCCGTCCCCGGCCGGGATTCTCCGGCCCTTTCTCCCTTACATCTGAACATCATGCCCCACGCCCTCGAACGCATCATTTCCGCCCGCCACCACGACCCCTTCGCCGTCCTCGGCCTGCAACGCAGCCAGGATGCCTGGCTGGTGCGCGCTTTCCGCCCCGCCGCCAGCGCGGTTTCCCTGATCCTGCCGGAAGGCGCGGTGGCGATGACCCTGGTCGACCCGGCCGGCATCTTCGAGTGGCACGGCGAGCAAGCGCCGGCGCGGCCCTGGCGGCTGTCCGTCACGGAAGGCGGCCATACCTTCGAGATCGTCGACCCCTACGCCTTCGAGCCCACGCTGACCGACCAGGAAATGTATTTGTTCAACGAGGGCCGCCTGCTGGAAGCCTGGCGCACCTTCGGCGCCCAGCCCATGCAGATGCACGGCGTCGACGGCGTCCGCTTCGCGGTGTGGGCGCCCAATGCCGAGCGGGTCTCGGTGGTGGGCAACTTCAACAACTGGGACGGCCGCCTGCACGCCATGCGCGCCCGCGGCGGTTCCGGCATCTGGGAACTGTTCGTCCCCGGCCTGGTGCCGGGCGACCTCTATCGACTGGAACTGCGCAACCGCGCTACGGGCGAGATCCTGGTCAAGGCCGACCCCTTCGCCCAGGGCTTCGAACTGCGCCCCGGCTCCGCTGCCGTGGTGGTGCGCCCGAGCGGCCACACCTGGAATGACGACACCTGGCTACAGGCGCGGGCTGAGCGCGACTGGCTGCACGCGCCGATGAACATCTACGAAATGCACCCCGGCTCCTGGAAGCGCAATGCCGACGGCCGCTTCCAGACCTGGCCGGAACTGACCGAATCCCTGGTGCCCTATGTGGCGGAAATGGGCTTCACCCACATCGAGCTGATGCCCATCACCGAGCATCCCCTGGACGAATCCTGGGGCTACCAGACCACCGGCTATTTCGCCCCGACTTCGCGCCTGGGATCCGCCGACCAGTTCCGCACCTTCG
>CAIXFP010000643.1 GCA_903918705.1 uncultured Pseudomonadota bacterium | reverse complement strand
CGTGCCCGGCATCATCGACAACGCCATCACCGCCACCCTGTCGCGGACCGTCATCACCCACATCACCACCCAGTTGATGGTGTTCGCCATGCTGTTCCTGGGCGGCGAGGTGCTGTTTTATTTCGCCCTGGCCCTGACCATCGGCATCGTCATCGGCACCTATTCCTCGATCCTGGTGGCCAGTCCCGTGGTGATGTGGCTGGGCGTCTCCCGGGAAGACTTCATCAAGCCGGTGAAGCCCGAGTCCGGGGCCATGGTCTGATCGATCCGTTCCCCCCGGTGCCGGCTCACTGCCGGCGTTGTTTTTCAGGAGCTTCCCATGCGCCAATTCCTCATCGCCCTGTTCGCCGCCCTGGCCCTGCCTACGCTGGCCGCCACGGTCAGCGTGGACATGAGCATTCCCGGTTTCAGTTCGCCGGAAAGCGTGGTGGTCAGCGGGGACGACGTCTTCGTCTCCAACGTCGGCGTCAAGCTGGAGCCCTACGCCAAGGATGGTGACGGCTTCATCGCTCGCCTCGACCGCGACGGCAAGGTGAAGGCCCTGCACTGGGTGGACGGGCTCGACGCCCCCAAGGGCATGGTCGCGGTGAACGGCGTGCTCTACGTCTGCGACATCGACCGCGTGTTCGGCTACCGCATCCGCGACGGCAAGCAGGTGTTCAAGCTGGACCTGGCCGCCACCGGTGCCAAGTTCCTCAATGCCTTCACCCTCTACGACAACCGCCATCTGCTGCTGTCCAGCACCGATCTGAACAAGGTGTTCGTGATCGACGTGGCAGGGAAGGGCTATGACGAACTGAAGTTCGACACCCCGCCCAACGGCCCCAACGGCATGAAGAAAGTGGGCAACCGGCTGATCATCGTCGACTGGGGCAGCGACAACCAACCCAACGGCAAGGTGCGCACCTACCTCCTGGGCGGCTATGCGGCGAAGCTGGAAAAGACCTTTACGCCGGATCCCGCCGGCTACTTCGACGGTGTGGTGTCCCTGGGCGGCAACCGCTGGCTGGTGTCCAACTGGGTCAAGTTCGCACCCGCCGGCATTCTCCAGTTGATCGATGCCCGCACCGGACGCATCACCCTGGCCAGCGGCAAGCTCAACGTGGCGGGCCCCGCCGACATCTTCCTGGACGACCAGCGCAAGCTGTGGGTGCCGGGCATGATGGAGGGGAAGGTGTACCGGATGTCGCTGCGCTGGTAGGCCGTTCCGCCCATGGAACTCGTCGCCCAGTTCATCGACATCATTCTGCACCTGGACAAGCATCTGGCCCTGCTGGTGCAAGGCTACGGAGTCTGGGTCTACGCCCTCCTGTTCGCCATCGTGTTCATGGAAACCGGCCTGGTGGTCACCCCCTTTCTTCCCGGCGACTCCCTCCTGTTCGTGGCGGGGGCGGTGGCGGCGGCGGGCGGCATGCAGCCGCTGGCCGTGGCGGCCACCCTGATCGCCGCGGCCCTGGGCGGCGACAACCTGAACTACTGGATCGGCCGCTTTCTCGGGCCGCGTGTCTTCCAGTTCGAGAACAACCGCTGGCTGAAGCGGGAAAACCTGGATCGCACCCATGCCTTCATGGAGAGGCACGGCCCCAAGGCCATCATCATCGCCCGCTTCGTACCCGTGGTGCGCACCTTCGTGCCCTTCGTGTGCGGCATTGGCCGCCTGACCTACCCGCGCTTCCTGGGCTTTTCCGCCCTGGGCGCGCTGCTCTGGGTCGGCTTGCTGGTGCCGGCCGGTTACTTCTTCGGCAACCTGCCATGGGTGAAGAGCAACCTTTCCGCCGTCATCCTGGGCATCGTCCTGCTCTCCGTCACGCCCGGCATCGCTGAATATTTCCGGCACAAAAAAGCCGCCCGGTGACGGGCGGCCTGATGCGGCGCGGCGGGAGGCCGCTCCCACGGCATCGCGGGCGGAGGCCGTTCCTACCTGAGCGTCGAGAGATAGGCGGTGACGGCGGGGATGTCGGCGGCGTCCAGCTTGCGGGCCACCAGGGTCATCACCGGATCGGTGCGCGGGCTCCTCGCGTCGCGGTAGTTGTTGAGGGCCAGCGTCAGGTAGGAGACCCGCTGCCCGGCCAGTCGAGCCACGGCCTTGTTGCCGGCGGCCTTGGGGCCGTGGCAGCCGATGCAGGTGGTCTGGAACCGTTTCCTGCCCCTTTCGATCAGGCCGGCATCTTTCGAGCCCGGCGTGTTGGGCCGCATGCTGGCGAAGTAGACCGCCATGTTGACCCGGTCCTCATTGCTCAGGGCCTTGATCAGCCCGGACATGAACTCGTCCTTGCGCCGGCCGTCGCCGAATTTCTGAATCTGGGTCAGGAGATAGACCGGGTTCTGGCCGGCCAGGTTGGGGATGTTCTCCTGGACGCTGCTGCCGTCCTCGCCGTGGCAGTAGACACACAGGAACGCCGCCCGCTTGCCGGCGGCGTGGGTCTTGGGATCGGCCATGGCCTGCTGGATGCGGGCTTCGTATTCCGACGCCGGGATGGGCGATGTGTTTTCCTTCACCGGGGCGGCCAGCGTGGTGACGGCCGTCAGGCTGAGCGCCAGGGCCAGGGTGATGTTGCGCTGCTTGTTCATGATGTTCTTCCGTTCGTTAGCCGGTGCTGAAACTTCATGCCGCCACGGCCAGGCCGGCCAGGCGGTTGATCTCTTCGAGCAGTTCCTCTTCCTGATACGGTTTGCCCATGTAGGCATCGACGCCGAGATCGTCGGCATGGCTGCGATGTTTATCCGCTGTGCGCGAGGTGATCATGATGATCGGCAGCTTGCGGGTCAGGGCGCTGGCGCGCACGTGGCGCGCCACTTCGAAGCCATCCATGCGCGGCATTTCGATATCCAGCAGCATCACGGCGGGCAGTTCGTCTTCCAGGGCTTCCAGGGCTTCGACGCCATCGCGGGCGGTGGCCACTCGGAAGCCTTCGCGCTGCAGGAAACGGGTGGTGATCTTGCGTACCGTGAGGGAGTCGTCCACCACCAGGATGAGCGGCGCCTGGATGCCTTCCTCCACCTCGGCCTCCACCTGGACGCGCGGCGCCCGCTCCGCCAACTGGAACGGGTTGATGATCAGGGCAACGCGGCCATCGCCGAGTACGGTGGCCCCGCTGATGCCAGCGATACGCGCCAGTTGCGGGCCAATGTTCTTCACCACGGCTTCGAAGTTGCCTTCCAGGCCATCGACGCGGACCGCCAGGCGCTGTTCGCCGGAGCGCAGCAACAGCAGGGTGCGGTAGCGTCCTTCCGGGGCCTGGGCGGTCCGCCCCACCAATTCCGCCAGGGTGCGCAGCGGAAAGGTTTCGTCGCCCAGCATGATGTAGCCGGTGTCGTGCAGGGCGGCCATCTGCTCGGCGCGGACTTCCCGCACCAGGGCGATCAGGTTGGCCGGCAGCGCGTAGGTGACGCCGCCGGCCCGGGTCAGCACCACCTGGGCCACCGCCAGGGTGAGGGGCAGGTGGATGGTGAAGCGGGTGCCGCTGCCCGCATCGGTTTCCAGGTGGACGCGCCCGCCGATGCCGGCGATTTCGCTACGCACCACGTCGAGGCCGACACCGCGCCCGGCCAGTTCGGTCACTTCCTCGGCGGTCGTGAAGCCGGAGCGGAACAGCAGGGCTTCCAGTTGCTCCTTGCCCGGATCGGCGTCGGCCGGCAACAAGCCCAGTGCCACGGCGCGGGCGCGCACCGCAGTGTGATCGACGCCACTGCCGTCGTCGGACAGGGTGAGGACGATTTCGTTGCCCACCTGCTGCGCGCTAAGACGTACCTCGCCGACTTCCGGCTTGCCGGCGGCAGCCCGGCGGCGGGGATCCTCGATGCCGTGGGCCACGGCGTTACGCACCAGATGCTCCAGGGGCGCCGCGATCTTGTCCAGGATGGTGCGGTCGATTTCCGTCTGGCCGCCGTCGATCTCCAGATGCGCGCGGCGGTGGGTGTCCCTGGCAGCCTGGCGGGCGACCCGGTGCAGGCGCTCGGCCAGGTTGCTCATGGGCACCATGCGGATATGCATGAGTTCCTGCTGCAGGTTGCGGGTCATGCGGGATTGCTGCACCAGGGCGCCTTCCGCCTCGGTCAGGCCGGAGAACAGGTTCTCCTGCACCGTGGACACGTCGTTCACGCTTTCCGCCAGCAGGCGGGTGAGTTCCTGCAGACGCGAGAAGCGGTCGAATTCCAGTGGGTCGAACTGGGATTCGTCCATCTGCGAAAGCCGGGAACGCATCTGGGTCTCCGCCTGGATTTCCATTTCGCGCAACTGGGTGCGCAGGCGCTCGACGTTGGCCGAGAGTTCCTGGGCGCTCTGCTTGTAGCCGGTCAGCACGTTTTCGATGCGGGCGCGGGAGATGGAAATTTCGCCGGCTTCGTTGAGCAGGGTGTCCAGGACGTCGGATTTCTGGCGCAGGGTCTGGCGCAGGCGCAATGCGTCTTCCATGCGCTCGGCGGCTTCCGGATCTTGCCGCGCGGCCGCTGCCGGCGCGGGCGCCGACGCGGCCGGCAGCGGGGGTGTCGTCGGGGCGTCCCGCGGCACCTGGGGTTCCACCACGACCGGCGCGGAACCACCCTTGTAGTGCTCGACCCGGTCCGCGATATGGTCATAGGCCGATTCGAGACGGTCGAGAAGAGACTCGCCGGCGGGCGCATTGCCCAACTCGATGATTTCGCTTTCCAGGGCGTGAACATCCTCGCCCAGAGTCATGGCTCCGGCCATGCGGGCCGAGCCTTTCAGGGTGTGCAGGGCGCGCTTGAGGGCATCCTGGGGCTGGCCATCGCCGGGCGCGGAACGCCAGGTCCGCAAGGCGCTGCCGATTTGCGGCAGGAGGCCGCTCGCTTCTTCCAGGAAAATCGGCAGGAGCTGGCTGTCCAGGTCATCCCGTGCGACGCGCTGGACCGCGCCGGGTCTGGCCGCCGCGGCGAGCGGCGGGGTCTGGGGCGGCGCGGTCTCCGCGATGCTTGCCGGCGGCTCGCCGGCCGGCGCGGCGGGAACCACGGCCACTTCGGGTTCCTCCATCGCCACCTCGGGTTGCGACACGACCGGCGCGGCGGGGACCAAACCGGCAAGGCGTTCCGCGACGATGGGCATGGGCTCGGGAAAGCGGTATTGCTGGATGCCCTGTATGGCGGCACCGAGGTGGCCGATGACCGATTCCAGGGTGGCGGTGGCGGTGGCGGAAAGAGGCTGGACCTTGTCCGGCCATTCGCCGCCCCAGATCTCCACCGCGTGGGCGGCTTCGGCCAGAGGGGTGAAACCGGTGGTGCGGGCGATGCCGGCCAGTGTGTGGGACGAACGGATGAAGGTTTCCCAGGCCCCCTGATGCATAGGGTCACCCAGCTTGCCCAGGCTGGCGCCCATGTCGGCGAGCCGCTGGCCCGCCTCGCCGATGAAGATGCGGAACAGTTCGGTGGGCAGAACGTGGTGGCCGACGCGGACCGTGTCGTCCACCGGGACGACGGCCGGGCTGGCAACGGCTGCGCCGGCAGCCGCGGCGATGTCCGCCCGGACGCCGGCTTCAGGCTTTGGGGGCGGCGCCTCCGCGCTGCCGCCCTGGTCGCGCAGGCGGCGCGCGATCTGGACCAGATGTTCGGCCTCGACGCGGGCCTGGCCCTGGTCCTCCAGTTCCATGATCCAGACCTGGAAGGCGTTCGCGGTATCTTCGATGAAGTCCAGCATTTCCCCGCTGGGCGCGCGTTCGTCGCGCAACCAGACGTTGAGGGTCTGTTCCACTTCCCATGCCAGTTCCGCCAAATCGGTGAGTCCGACCATGCGGCCACTGCCCTTGAGGGTATGGAAACCGCGCCTTATCGTGGTGAAGGCATCCTTGTCGTAGCTGCTGACGTGCAGTCGTGACAACTGCACGGCGATGCTGCCGAGGACATCCTGGGCTTCCTCGATGTAGGTGAACAGGATGTCCTGGTCGATGGCCTCGTCGGAGGCGGCGGCCAACCGTACCGCGTCGCCGCTGGGTGCGGGAGTGGGCGCGGCGGGAGCGATCTTTTCCACCGCCTGGCGCACCTGTTCCACGTTGGTGGCTGTTTCCAGAGCCTGCACGGCGGCAGCGGCCTTGCCACGCAGGGCGCTGTCGTCCACCAGGTCGGCATCCCGCGCGAGTTGGGTGAGGCCGGCCTTGAGCGCGGCGAGATCCTGGGGCTGGGCGTCCTGTTCCGCCCATTTCTGCACCGATTCTCGCAGCAGTTCGGCTTCGCCGCGCAACGCGGTTTCCACCGTGGCTTCGCGCGGGCCGCTGGCCATGGGCCGGTTGAGCAGGGACTTCAGGGCCTTGCTGTCGTCACGGCCATAGCGCAGGGCTTCCATGTAGAGGCCGAGGTAGGACAGCGCCTCGGCGACCCAATCGAGATCCTCGGAGGCGATTTGGGCATCGTTCTCGGCGAAGTAGGCGACCCGGCGGGTGGCTTCCTTGACCAGATCGGCGGCTACGTCCAACTGCAGGATGTTGAGGGCGCCGACGATCTGCTTCATCAGGGTCGGCACCATGGGCAGGCTACCGCGCTGGCTCGAATCGCGGAAGAACTTGTCGAGGATGTCCTCGGCCTGGTTGAGGTTGGCCTGGATTTCCTGGGTGACCTGGGCGAGGACCAGTTTCTCCTGGGCCGCGTGGGAGAACTCGTCGAGCAGGTCCACCCGTGGGATGCGCGAGGTATCGAAACTCGGGTCGATGGCGGCCTGCAGGCGCATGGCCTGAGCATCGCTCTGGCGCTGGAACTCGGGGCCCAGTCGCTCGAAATGGTCGCTGGCGTTCTGCGCCAGGAGCAGACCGGTGGCCATTTCCAGTTGCAGGGCTTCATTCTGGGTGGCGTCGGCGGCTCCGGGCAGGCGCTTGGCCACCGCCTGAATGATGCGTGCCAGGGATTGCAGGGCCCCGTTGGGCAGCCGGGTGGCGCTTTCGAACACCGTCTGAGCCGCGTTCTGGAACGGTTCCAGGCTTTCCGCGCGACCGGCGCAGTAGCGCATCCAGTGATCCTTGGCGCTGGCCAGGCTGTCCCGCAGGGCGACCAGATGGGGCAGATGCGCCGCCGCGATGTCGTTGCCGACCGGGGGCGGTAGATACCTTGCCAACTGGAACAGTTCACGCGCTTCCGCGGCACGGCCGCTGGGGGAGGCGTCCTGGGCGACGTAGTAGAGCACGTCGCGGAACAGGCGTTCGGCCAACTGGCGCGAGCCTTCCATGAGTCGGCGCATCTGCAGGTCGATGCGGCCGCACAGGCGCTTGAGCCAGAAGTCGCTGGGGGCGCCCTGCCGCCGCAGTGATTCCATGAGTCCGGCGGCCGTCCACCAGAAAGTGTACTGGGCCGGGCCGGGCGCCAGCATCTCCACCGAGTGCACGGCCTGATCCATCTGCATCAGGCCTGCGACCGGCTCACGGTTTTGCAGGAATTGCAGCAATCCCTTCTGGTACTGAGAGCGCGCCTTGCGTAGGGCGCGGGAACGGGCTTCGTCGTCCATGGGCAATTCCGGGCCACCGCGGGGAGCGCGCTGTTCGGTGTCCGGGTAGAACAATTCACTGGGCGCCGGCGCCTCGCCACCTCTGCGCTGAATGACTTCCTGGTAGATCGGCGCGAGCTTCATCTCGATGTGAGGGGCGCCGCCCATCAGGCCATCGAGGTAGGACTGGATGGCGGCCATGGCGCTTTGTACCGTTTCCATGGCCCCGGCCACGCGTAGGTCGGCCTTGTCCGCCATGTCCGAAAGGAGACGCTCGGTTTCCGTCGAAAGCAGGGAGAGGCCGCGCAGGTCGACGATCTGCAGGGCGCCGTAGACCTGGTGCAGATGGGCCGCCGCGCTCTTGAGGGGCATGGCGTCGCTACCGTTCCAGTCGGCCAGAGCCTTTTTCGCGGCCTGGAGCGCGTTGTCCAGTTCCGGCTTGACCCAGGTGAGCGACCCCAGGTCGAACTCCATCTCCATGCTCATGCCGCGCACTCCCGTGTATAGGTGATCAGAGCTTGAAGCCCGAGACGGAAACCTTCAGTTCATCCGACAGCAGGGACAACTGGCCGATGGACACCGCGCTGCGGCGCGCGCCTTCGGAAGCCTGGCCGGTCACCGCGAGAATCTCCCGCATGTTGTCGCTGATCTGCCGGGCGGTACCGGTCTGGGCCTGGGTGGCATCCGAGATGCTCTGGATCAGGCGGGCGAGGTCGTCCGACACCGACTCGATCTCCGCCAGGGAGTGGCCGGCCGCGTCGGACAGCACGGTTCCCTCCACCACGCCCTGGGTGGAGGTTTCCATGGCATGCACCGCGTCCTGGGTGTCGCTCTGAATGGTCTTGACGATGGCGCCGATGCGCCGCGTCGCCTGGGCGGAGCGTTCCGCCAGGCGCTGCACTTCTTCCGCCACCACCGTGAAGCCGCGTCCCGCTTCGCCGGCCGCCGCCGCCTGAATCGCGGCGTTCAGCGCCAGGACGTTGGTCTGTTCGGTAATGTCCGAGATCAGGTCCACGATTTCGCCGATCTCCTGGGACGATTCGCCCAGCCGCTTGATCCGCTTCGAGGTTTCCTGGATCTGGTTGCGGATGGAGTTCATGCCGGCGATGGCGTTACGCACCGAGTCGCCGCCTTTCCTGGCGGTGGCCAGGGATTGCTCGGCCACCCGGGCGGAGTCGGCGGCGTTTTGCGACACCTGGACGATGGAGGCGGACATCTGGCTCACCGCCTCGGTGGTTTCCGCGATCTGGCGCGACTGGAGTTCGGCGGCGGCGAGCAGTTCGTCGGAACTGACGCGGGCTTCCGAGGCGGCCTGGGTCACCTGCTCCGAGGCGCGGTTGATACCCTGGACCAGCAACCGCAGTTCCTCGATGGCGTAGTTCACCGAGTCGGCGATGGCGCCGGTGATGTTTTCCGTCACGGTGGCCTGTACCGTCAGGTCGCCGTCGGCCAGGTCGCCCATTTCGTTCAGCAACCGCAGAATGGCTTCCTGGTTGCGCTGGTTTTCCTGGGCGGCTTCTTCCGCGCGGCGGCGCGCCTCGCCCACGTTCAACACGCCCAGGGCCAGCAGCGCGGCCAGGGCGGTCAGGGCGAAAATGATGGCCAGGAACAAAGAGATGCCGGCGCTCATCGCCTGATAACGTTGGGTGATGCCCTCGGTCATGGTCAACAATTTTTCCGATTCGTCGAACAGCTCCCGCGCCGAGCGCTTGGCTTCCACCAGTTGCGGCATGTACTTGAGGATGTTGTTGACCTGTGTTTCAAAGGCGGTGAATACCTCGCGCAGTTCCAGCAGTTTGTCGTGGGCGTCGGGATCGGACACCGCGGCGACGCCGATGTTGCCACTGCCGTCGATGAGGCCCTGCAGCACCTCGCGGAAGGTGCGCACGTCCTGGCCCAACTGGTAGGCGACTTCCGGGTTGATCTGGTCGGAGGACAACAAGGCGTTGGCGTTCTTCGCCATGCGCTGGGTCCACAGTGCCTGCTGGTTGGCGAAGGCGAGCTGTTTCTTGGCATCGGCGGGAAGCATCGAGATGATCTGTTCCGCCAGGTCGAGCAGGTCGGTGTTGCGCTGGTTGATTTCGGACAGCGCCGTGCTGAGGGAAAGCAGGGTGTTCTTCTGGGTGACCAGGGCCTCGATGTCTTTCCGCGAGACCTCCCAGCGCTTCTTCAACTCGCCCAGATCCCCTTGCATCGAGCCGGGCGAGGAAGGTACGCCGGGACCGCCGTCGATCAGGGTGGTGAGGCCGTCGGCGAAAGCCTGCTGGCTCTCGTCGAGTTGCTTGAACGCGCTGTTGTTGCCCAGCACCGCCTGTTGCGCGGTCTTGGTGTAACGCTGGGAAAGCATCTGCAATCGGGTGGCGATTTCCACATAGTGGGCGCGGTGGCCCACCTGTACCGTGTACCAGACCATCAGCAGGGTGGCGATCAGCAGGGAAGCCAGCAGCGCCGTGACCACGGTCGGCAGACGCTGTTCCGCGGGGAGCTTGCCCAGCACGGGCAGGCGCGCGGGGTCCATGGTGGTCCAGCGGTCCAGCATCGCGGCGACGCGCGGCCCCAGACGGCCGCTCAGCTTGCCCAGAGTTTTACCGACTTCGATTTGCGGCTTGTTCATTGCCATTGCCTTTATCCCTCCAGATCCTTCACTGCCTCCGCCATCGCGGAGAGTTCATTTACAAACCCGCTTCCAGAAAGGCAGGGGCCGCAACCAGTTTTTCCACATTCAGTTCAGCCCACACCTGATCGTCCAGGCCGCGCCAGTATGCGGCAACCCAGGGTGATGCGGGCACCGGCGCTGTCTCGGGCCGCAGCCCTTCCACGGCGCGCAGGCCCAGGGTGCGGTCGATGCGCAGGGCGGCATTGACACCGAATCGGGGATGCGCGAGCAGCAGATGTGCCTCGCCCTGCGGCAACGCTTCCGACAGCTTGAGGAAAGCGCCCAGATCGGTGCAACCGAACAGGGCTCCGCGCACGCTGGCGACCCCGGAAAACCAGGGTTGCGCCCAGGGCACGGCGATCAAATCCGGTACGGTCACCACTTCGTTGATCTGTTCCAGGCTGACCAGCCAGTTGCGGCCGCCGGCGACGAAGCCCAGCTTCGACGAGGGCCCGGTGGCCGATTGCGCGGCGCGCAGTTTGTCGGCAAGCTGGGTCTGGAAGTCACGAAGACTTTGTTTGTCCTTCATGGCGTCGCCCGCACGGCTACTTTCCCAGGGACTGGATCTTGGCCAGCAATTGCTCGGCCACGATCGGTTTGACCAGGTAGTCGATGGCTCCCTGGCGCAGGCCCCAGACGCGATCGGTCTCCTGGCTCTTGGTGGTGCACATGATGACGGGTATCGACTGGGTGGCCGGGTCGCGCGAGAGCATCCGGGTGGCTTGAAAGCCATTGAGTCCGGGCATGACCACATCCATCAGGATCAGGTCGGGTTTTTCCAGTTTGGCCTTGGCCACGCCGTCTTCGCCCGTCTCGGCGGCGACGACGTCAAAACCATTCTTGCGCAGAAGGTCGGAAAGGAAATATCGCTCGGTGGGTGAATCGTCCACGACCAGGATGGTCTTGATCGGCATGGTGTTCCTCTTCGCTTTTTATGATCAGGCAGGCCGTGGGCGGTGGCGGCGCACGGCATCGAGCAGGGTGTCCTTGGTGAAGGGCTTGGTCAGGTATTCGTCGGAGCCCACCATGCGCCCGCGCGCCCGGTCGAACAGGCCATCCTTGCTGGAAAGCATGATCACCGGGGTATCGCGAAAACGGGCATTCTTCTTGATCAGCGCACAGGTCTGGTAGCCGTCCAGGCGCGGCATCATGATGTCCACGAAGATGACTTCAGGGTGGTGGTCGGCGATCTTGGACAAGGCATCGAAGCCGTCTTCCGCCAGAATCACTTCGCAACCGGTCTGCAAGAGAAAGATCTCGGCGCTGCGACGGATGGTGTTGCTGTCGTCGATCACCATCACCTTGGCACCCGCCAGATTGTTGGTATTGTCCACTCGGCCCTCCGTAGGCTCAGATTCAGGTCAGGAACCCGGATGGATCGGGTAGCCCGCCGCTTTCCACGCCGGCAGACCGGTGCGGAACCAGTAGACTCGTTTGTAACCGCGCTTGACCGCGTAGCGCACCGCCTTGTAGCTGAACCAGCATTCCGCGCCGTTGCACTGGAAAATCATCGGCGCGTTCTTGTCGTGGGGCAGTTTGGACAGGTCGAAGCGGTCGACGCCGTCGTCGTAATCGACTTCCTTGGGGCTGTTCAATTCGTAGGGGAGGCTGATGGAACCCGGAATGTAGCCGTTGCGGCGATGCGCCAGGGGGCGGACATCGTACAGCGGCACGCCCTGGCCCATCATTTTCCGGACCTGCTCGGCGGTGACGATGGTGGCCCCGGGCAAGGTTTCCGGCGTGAAGAAGCCGCGTGTGGCGACATATTCGAAGTCGTGCTTGTCGGCGGGATCGAAACTGCCGAATTTCACCTTGTTCAGGCGGTTTTCCAGGTCGTGGTCGATCCGGGTGAAGGCGGAGCGTATCTTGTCCTTGACGCTCTCCTCCAGTTTGTCGTTCACCACTACGCCGGCGGCGGGCACCTGGCCGAAAGTCTTGACCACCATTGCATCCTTGTCATGGGCGATCCAGTCCTTCGCCACCTCCTCCTTCATCGCCGCCAGATCGGACTGGCCGATGCCCAGGGCATAAAGCACGGCGCCATACTGATTCATGTGCATGACCTGGCTGAAGTAGGTGGAGGGCGACAGGCCCAGGGCGTTCATTTCTCCCTTGAACAGGTAGCTCACCAGGGATTCCTGGTGGGGCAGGGCGATGCGCTTGTCGCGCGCATCCGCCAGGGAGTTGATGTGGGAACTCTTGCGCGCGACCAGCACCAGGGCGGTGTTCTTCTCGGTCTTCGCCACGGGGGTATAGCCATTGCGCATGGCCAGGCCCACCAGTTGCGCCGGGGCCAGGACCATGGCGTAGGCATTGGTGCGGATGCGCTCGCCCACCCGCTCCGCGTTCTGGGTCATCACCAGTTTCACCGGCTGGCCTATGGCACTGGAGAGATGCCGGGACAGATCGTTGAAAACGCTCTGGGTGGCGATGTGGTCACGTTCCTGGTCGTAATCCAGGGTGACGTTGAACAGCAATTCTTCTTTTGCGTGGGCATTGACGACCGAGACGGTCGCGAACAGAGCGACGAGTGTGGTGATGATCCAGCGCATGTATTCCTCCTTGTTACCGCGGCCCTTGGAGCGCCTCCCCGGCGCATGTAGACCGCAGCGGCGGCCATTCTGTACGGATAGCGATCAAATTGCCACCATCTCGAAATCTTCCTTGCGCGCGCCGCATTCCGGACAGGTCCAGTTGGGTGGTACGTCGGCCCAGCGCGTGCCGGCCGGAATGCCCTCGTCCGGGCTTCCCTCGGCCTCGTCGTAGAGGTAGCCGCACAGCAAACACATCCAGGTTCGATATCCCATCGCTAAGCCAGTTAGTACTTATGTAATAAGATCGCATTCTGCCCCGCCCTCCCGCACAAGCCAAGCATGACCACGACCACCCCGCCCATTGTGCTGGTATTTGCCGGCACCGACCCGACCGGCGGCGCCGGCCTTCAGGCCGATGTCCTGACCCTGGCCAGCCTCGGCTGCCATCCGCTGTCCGTGGTTACCGCGGTCACCGTACAAGACACCGTGGGGGTGGACGACTTCCTGCCCATGGAGGCGGACTGGATTGCCGACCAGGCGCGCAGCGTATTGGAGGACATGCCGGTGGCGGCCATCAAGATCGGCATGATCGGCAGCGTGGAGGCGGTGGCTGCCATCGCCGAAGTGGTTTCCGACTACCCCGACATTCCGCTGGTGCTGGATCCGGTTTTGACCTCGGGGCGCGGCGACCCCCTCGCCAACGAAGAACTGATGCGGGCCATGATCGACCTGCTGTTGCCCCAGACCACGGTGCTCACGCCCAACAGCCTGGAGGCCCGCCGACTGGCCGAATCTTTCGAGGACGACGAGGACGACGAATCGGAGACGGGAGATGAGGCGACCGAACTCTCCACCTGTGCCCGTCGCCTCATCGACCTGGGCTGCGAATACGTGCTGATCACCGGCGCCCACGAGCAGGGCACTCAGGTGGTCAACACCTTGTACAACACCCGCGGCGTGGTGCACCGCCAGAACTGGGAACGGCTGCCCGGCTCCTATCATGGTTCCGGCTGTACCCTGGCCGCCGCCCTGGCGGGTTTTCTCGCCCTGGGCCAGGACGTGGACGAAGCCGCACGGGAAGCCCAGGCCTATACGTGGCAGACCTTGAAACATGCGTATCGTCCCGGCATGGGGCAACACATCCCGGATCGCATGTATTGGGTGCACGGTGACGATGATGAAGAGTGATCAATCCCCTTCCTGCCAACGCAACCCTAGCTTCCTCACCCCCAGCCCCTCTCCCGGGGGGAGAGGGGAGCGTCGTGCGGCTGCGCCGGATACATTGAAAGGCCTCTATGCCATCACCCCGGATTGGCCCGACACCCGGCGCCTGCTGGACGTCACGGAAGCGATCCTGGCCGCCGGATGCGGGCTTCTGCAATATCGCAACAAGGCGGCCTCCGGCTGCCATCGCCAGGAACAGGCGGTGGCTTTGCGCGGGCTGACCCGGCGATATGGCGCCCTGCTGATCATCAACGACGACCTCGATCTGGCCTTGTTCTCGGAAGCCGACGGCGCGCATCTGGGCGAGGACGACGGCGAACTCGCCGCCGCCCGCGCGCGTCTGGGGGCCACGAAGCTACTCGGCGCGTCCTGCTACCGGAGCCTGGGCCTGGCACTGGGCGCGGAACGCGCGGGCGCCGATTACATCGCCTTCGGCAGTTTCTTCGCTTCTCCCAGCAAGCCCCTGGCGGCGCGCGCCGATCCCGCCATCCTGCCGGCGGCTCGCGCACAAAGCGGTTTGCCCCTCTGTGCCATCGGCGGCATCACCCTGGATAATGCGGCCCCGCTGTTGCGGGCGGGCGCGGATATGCTGGCGGTGATCAGCGCGCTGTACGATGCGCCCGACCCCGGCCAGGCCACCCGACAATTCACCCAGCTTTTCGAGGACAGGAATACATGACATCCCGTAACGACCAGTTGTTCGAACAATCCCAGAAAGTCATTCCCGGCGGCGTCAACTCGCCGGTGCGCGCCTTCCGCTCGGTGGGCGGCACGCCGCGCTTCTTCACGAAAGGCGCGGGCAGCCGGGTGTGGGACGCGGACGGCAAGTCCTACCTGGACTACGTCGGTTCCTGGGGGCCGCTGATCCTGGGCCATGCCGATCCGGACGTGGTCAAAGTCGTGCAGGAGACGGCGGAATTGGGCCTGTCCTTCGGCGCCCCCACGGAAATGGAACTGGTGATGGCGGAAAAACTGGTGGCCATGCTGCCCAGCCTGGAGAAGCTGCGCCTGGTCAGTTCCGGCACCGAGGCCACCATGAGCGCCATCCGCCTGGCGCGCGGCTATACCGGGCGTTCCACCCTGGTGAAGTTCGAGGGCTGCTACCACGGCCACGCCGACAGCCTGCTGGTGAAGGCCGGGTCCGGCCTGCTCACCTTCGGCCAGCCCAGCTCCGCCGGCGTGCCCGCCGACTGTTCCGGCCACACCCTGGTGCTGGACTACAACGACATCGACCAGGTGAACCAGTTGTTCGCCGCCAAGGGGGGCGAGATCGCCTGCGTCATCGTCGAGGCGGTGGCCGGCAACATGAATTTGATCAAGCCGAAGGCCGGTTTCCTGGAAGCCCTGCGCGAGAACTGCACGAATCATGGCGCCGTGTTGATCTTCGACGAGGTGATGACCGGCTTCCGCGTCGGCGCCGGCTGTGTCCAGGGTCTCTACGGCATCAAGCCGGACCTCACCACCCTGGGCAAGGTCATCGGCGGCGGCATGCCGGTGGGCGCCTTCGGCGGACGTGCCGAGATCATGGACAAGATGGCGCCCCTGGGCCCGGTCTACCAGGCCGGCACCCTCTCGGGCAATCCGGTGGCGGTGGCGGCGGGCCTGAAGACTCTGGAGAAAATCTCCGTCCCCGGCTTCTTCGAGGCCCTCACCGCCAAGACGAAGCGCCTGGTGGACGGCTTCAACGCCGCCGCCAATGATGCCGGCGTGGTGGCCTGCGCCGATAGCGTGGGCGGCATGTTCGGCATCTACTTCCGCGCCACCCCGCCCACTTCCTATGCGGAAGTGATGGCCTCGGACAAGGAGAGCTTCAACCGCTTCTTCCACCTGATGCTGCTGGAAGGCGTCTACCTGGCGCCGTCCGCCTTCGAGGCCGGCTTCGTCTCGGCGGCCCATACGGACGCCGACATCGACGCCACCGTGGCAGCGGCGGCGCGTTGTTTCGAGAAACAGGCGGGAT
>CAIXFP010000642.1 GCA_903918705.1 uncultured Pseudomonadota bacterium | reverse complement strand
CCCTACCTGTTCGCCGGCAAGACCGGCACCGCCCAGGTGGTGGGCATTCGCCAGGGCGAGAAATACGACGCCAGCCGGGTCGGCCTGCGCAACCGCGACCACGCCCTGTTCATCGCCTTCGCCCCGGCCGACGATCCCAAGATCGTGCTGGCGGTAATGGTGGAAAACGGCGGCCACGGCGGTTCCACCGCCGCCCCGGTGGCGCGCAAGGTGATCGACTACTGGCTGCTGGGCAAGCTGCCCACGGTCTACGCGCCGGTGGAGCCGGGCGCGGCCGCGCCGGAAGAAGAAGAGGAAGACGCCGGTCCGGCGGACGACACCGTCACACCGCCCCCCGCGGTCGTGGAAGGAGCAACACAACAATGATCCTAAATCCGGCAGTTGAAACCGTAAGCCGTAGGTTGTGCGCGCTGCGCTTTGCCCAGCCTACGATGACTCACCCAGCGGGTGACACCCACGGGGACTCGTTAACGCAGGAACAGTCTGGTTTGAGGCCCCATTTCATCCTGTCAACCGCGGTTTCCAGGATGATTCTTGATTCCTCGGTTGACCGCTCAATCTTCATCGGAAGTCCCCATGGCTGCTGAGGTTTGCGCTTTCGACCCCGCTCAACCGAGGAATCAGGGATGATCTTTCGAGCCCTGCTCACCCGCGTGTTCGCCTACCTCGACGGCCCCCTGGTGGGCCTGCTGGCGCTCTTGCTTCTGCTCGGCAGCGCCGTGGTGTACAGCGCCTTCGGCGAGAGCCCGGCCAAGATGGCCTCCCACTTCCTCAATATGGCGGTGGCCCTGGGCGCCATGTTGCTGGTGTCCCACATCCCGCCGCAGCGCCTCATGCAGTTCGCCCTGCCGGCCTATACGTTGGGCCTGGTACTGCTCATCGGCGTGGCCGTGTTCGGCGTCGTCGTCAACGGCTCGCGGCGTTGGCTGGAACTGGGCGTGACCCGCATCCAGCCGTCGGAACTGATGCGCCTGGCGGTGCCGATGATGCTGGCCTGGTATTTGCACTACAAGCAGGAAACCCTGCGCGGCCTCGACTTCGCCATCGCCGGCTTGCTGCTGGTGCTGCCGGTGGGCCTGATCGCGAAACAGCCGGACCTGGGCACCGCCCTCCTGATCACCGCCTCCGGTTTCTACGTCCTGTTCCTGGGCGGCCTCTCCTGGAAGGTCATCGCCGGCGCCGTGGCCCTGGTCGGCTCGGCCCTGCCCGTGGCCTGGAACTATCTGCTGCACGATTACCAGCGCAACCGCGTGCTCACCCTGATCGACCCGTCCTCCGATCCCCTCGGCGCCGGTTACCACATCATTCAGTCCACCATCGCCGTGGGCTCCGGCGGCGTCGCCGGCAAGGGCTGGATGGCCGGCACCCAGACCCACCTGGATTTCCTGCCGGAACGCAGCACCGACTTCATCTTCGCGGTGTTCTCGGAGGAGTTCGGCCTCATCGGCAACCTGTTCCTGCTCCTGCTCTACGCCGCCATCATCTGGCGCGGCCTGGTGCTGGCCTCCGGTGCCCCCTCCCTGTTCGGCCGCCTGTTCGCCGGCGCCATCGTCCTCACCTTCGCCACCTATGCCTTCGTCAACATGGGCATGGTCTCCGGCATCCTGCCGGTGGTGGGCGTGCCCCTGCCCCTGGTCAGCTACGGCGGCACCTCCATGGTCACCGTGCTGGTGGGCTTCGGCATCGTCATGAGCCTGGTGTCGCACAAGAAGCTGGTGAAGACCTGAGGTCCGTGGCGGAATGAAGGTGGTAAGGAGTTCGGCTATTTCCAACGTCCTCGCCGTGGTTGCCTTTCCGCGTGAACGGCAGGAATCGGGAACGCTTGCGTAGGGGGTGAGGTCGGCCAGAAACGGTCATTCCGGATATGCACCAGATAGCTGAGCCTGGTTAAGAATG
>CAIXFP010000641.1 GCA_903918705.1 uncultured Pseudomonadota bacterium | reverse complement strand
TGCAATTCCAGGTCGATGTCCTCCCGGATCGCCAGCAGGGAATCGAGGTAGGGACGGGCGTTTTTCTGCATCGAGCAGCCCGGATAGAACAGCGCTTTCATGACATCGCTCCTTCCAGCGCCTTCGCCTTGTCGAGGATGGCGGTGAGTTGCTCCATGTCCTTGATGCGGTGTGGCGTGAGATCCATGCGCCCGCGTTTCAGCATGCCCAGGCCCAGTGGCGTCATCCCGGCCAGGGACAGGGGGTGGTGGCGCAGGTTGAAGCGGGTGGCCAGGCCCAGTTCGAAACTGCGGCCGTATTTCTCGACGTAATCGACGAAGGTCTCGGAGAAGCCCGGCAGGGAGGTGTCGTGGAACAAGCCGGCCTTGATCGCCATGCTTTTCAGTGTGTACATCACGTCGGTGATGTGGATGTTCTGCGGGCAGCGCACCGTGCAGTAGTAGCAGGACACGCAATACCAGGGCGCGTTGCTCTTCAGCACCGTGTCGCGCTGGCCCGCGTTGATGAGCGCGAACAGGCGGCGCGGCGTGTGTTCCATCTCCGTCCCGGAAGGACAGGAGCCGCCACAGGAACCGCACTGGATGCAATGGTTGAGCCGGTTGTCACCCGGCGTGGCCGCCATGACTTCGGCGAGGAAATCCTGGGAACCTGCGACTGCGGTGGCATTCACGATGGGCACCTCCAGACAGAGGGCGCCGCCGGAAGATGCGATGCGGGGTATGGACAGCTAGCCGGCGGCGAAGAAACTGTATCTGGACGTTAGTATCTGCTTATAAGCTTGTCAAAGCGGGGCGAGCAGTCCGTTTCAATAGTGATCATTGGGCGTCGGCGGGCAATGAAAAATATGCGCAACGCTACTCGACTACCCTCACCCCCCGCGCCGTGCCATCTCCAACAGGCGTGCAACGCGCTGCTCGGTTTCCGGATGGGTGCGAAACAGGCCGGAGAGATCGCTGCCGGAGAGCGGGTTGATGATCATCATCTGGGCGGTTTCCGGGTGTTGATCGGCAGTATCCATCGGCGTGCCGCGGGCATAAGCCTCGATCTTGCGCAAGGCGGAAGCCAGGGCCTCCGGGTCGCCGGAAATCTCCGCGCCGCCCCGGTCGGCGCCGAACTCCCGTGCACGGGAAATGGCCATCTGGATCAGGGTCGCGGCCAGGGGCGCCAGGATCATGACGATGATCTGCACCACGAAATTCGGCCGTTCCCGGTCATTGCCGCCGAACAGAAAGCCGAACTGGGCCAGGGAAGCGATGGCGCCGGCCATGGTGGCGGAAATGGTGGAAGTCAAAATGTCTCGGTTCTTCACGTGGGTCAGCTCGTGGGCCATCACCCCGCGCAGTTCCCGCGCCGAGAGCATGGCAAGTATCCCGGTGGTGGCGGCCACCGCAGCGTGTTCCGGGTTGCGCCCGGTGGCGAAGGCGTTGGGCTGGGCCTCGTCGATCACGTAGACGCGGGGCATGGGTAGTTGCGCCCGTTGCGCCAGTTCCGCGACGATGCCGTAAAACTGGGGCGCGTCCGCCGGGCCGACTTCCTGCGCGTTGTACATGCGCAGGACCATTTTGTCGGAATTCCAGTAGGCCCACAGGTTCATGGCCCCGCCCAGCAGCAGGGCGACGAGCATGCCCTTGGCGCCGCCGATCAGCATCCCCAGCGTTCCAAACAGGGCGACGATGGCGGCCATCAGCAGGGTGGTTTTCAGCCAGTTGTTGAGCATGGTGTGTTTCCTGTGGCGAGTTGAATTTGCGTGTTAGATGCGGGGGGCGGTGAACAAATTCAACTGGATGGGGCGGCTGCCACCCGCCGACGCACTATTCCGCCATCAATCCGTCCAATGCCCGTGAACTCCAAGAAAACCCGTCATACAAGGCGAAATCGAGGTCATGAGCGAGCAAATTCCGGCGAAGCCCGGATTCGGGCTCATGCGGCAACTCACGTCCGGCAGGCTGTTAGCGACGCACTTCCGCCGCCACGGCCAATTTCCGCTCCTGGCCGTCACTACCCTTTACCCACAGGGTGATGGGCACTTTCCGGCCGGGTTTGATCTGGTCCTTGAGACCGATCAGCATGACGTGCAGGCCACCCGGCTCCAGGCTGACGGTCTTGCCCCTGGGAAGCGGGATTTCCTTCAATTGGCGCATTTCCATGACACCGTTTTCCATCCGCATCAGGTGCAATTGGAACTCGCCGGAGGCCGGACTGGCGCCGCCCACCAGCACCATGTCGGCGTCGGCGGTGAGGTTCATGTAGCCGCCGGCCACCTTCTGTCCGGGGGCGGTGGCGCGGACCCATGGGTGTTCGATCTTGACGTTGTCGGCCAGGGCATGGGGAATCAGGGCCAGGCCAAGTAGCACGGAAAGGAAAGTGTTGCGCATGGCGCCTCCTTGGGCGGTGAGGTGAGCGGGAAGTGTAGGGGTTCCGCTCGGCGGCTTCAGAATTTCACGTTGAGGCCGGCGTGGAAACTGCGGCCGATGCCGGGCACGGCAATGCCCCAGGGCGCGCCGCTTGTCATCGACATGGTCGTGCCCTGGCCGACGTAGGCGCCGCCCAGCGGCAGGGCGTAAGACTTGTCGAACAGGTTTTCGATGCCCAGGTCCACCCGGTAGCGTTGCCATTCGTAGCTGCTGCGCAGGTTGAACAGGCTGTAGCCGCTGGTCTTGATTTCGTTCCTGACCTGCGACACGTCGTTTTTCGCCGCGACGAACTGGCCCTCAAGGGTATTGGTCCAGCCACCCGTCCTTTGCACCAGCGCGAGTTTCGCGTTGAGCGGCATGAGGTTGTACAGATGGTCGCCGGTGGTCCGGTTCTCGCCCTTGACGTAGCTGATCAGGCCGGTCGTGGTGAAGCTGCCGTAGCGCTGGCTGCTGCCCAGAAGCAGATGGCCGGACAGGTCCAGACCCTGGATGCGGGCGGACTGGTTGACGTATTGCAGCACGTTGAACTGCTTGGCGGTGCAGAGGGTGCCGGGCAGGCACTGGGCATCGATGTAATCCTGCACATAGGTGAAGTACGGGGTGGCCTGCACGCCCCAGCGCTCCCGCGCCGCGTCGTGCCAGTCGCCGGTGGCGCTCAGGGTGTGCGCCACTTCAGGCTTCAGATTGAGGTTGCCGACATAGCCGTTGCCGTCGCCGACGAAGTTGTTCATGACCGCGGCCATCGACATGGTCGACCAGGTGTAGCGTTCGTAGAGATCAGGCGAACGGGTTTTCTGCGCATAGCCGAATTCGTAGTGGCTGACTTCACTCGGCATATAGCGGGCCAGCGCGGTGACATCCCAGTTGTGGTCGGTGCGCTGATGGCCCTGGGCGTTGAACGCATCGGCGTCGTTCTGGTACATCGTGTTCATGCAGGATGGCGAGGTCGTGGCGTTGCAGTAAGCCGACGCCGCTCCGGTATCCGATTTGACGGTTTCATGGCGAGCCCCCAGCAGGCTCGTCCATTGCGGCGTGAGATGCGCTTCCCATTCACCGAACAGGGCCAGGCGGTCACGGGTGCCGGCGTTGATGTTCCAGAAAGTGTTGGGCCACATCTTCGCGCCCGAAGGACTCCACCAGTCGTTCAACGTGTAATTCTGCAATTCGCCGCCGACCCGCAAGCTATCGCGTTCGGAGAGCAGGATGTCGGCATTGACTTTGGCCCCTTTGGTTTTCCCTTCCGTGCTCATGGGCATGCCCGCGGCACAGGTTGCGGAAAGCGGCGAACAGGGAACGCCCGTTCCGGAAGCCGTGCCGTACCAGTAACGTTTGTCCGCGCCGAAATCCAT
>CAIXFP010000640.1 GCA_903918705.1 uncultured Pseudomonadota bacterium | reverse complement strand
CTGGTCGTCGGCCCCTCCTGGGTGGGCGACATGCTGATGGCGCAAAGCCTGTTCAAGGCCCTGGCGGCGCGGCATCCCGGTCTGCAACTGGACGTGCTGGCCCCGGCCTGGTCCCACGGCATCCTGGCGCGCATGCCGGAAGTGCGGCGCGCCCTGGTGGCGCCCTTCGTTCACGGCAGTTTTGGCTTGAGGGCACGCTGGCGTCTGGGCCGGGAACTGGCGCGGGAGCGCTACGACCAGTCCATCGTCCTGCCCAATTCCTGGAAGTCCGCCCTGGTGCCCTTCTTGGCCGGCATCCCGCTGCGCACCGGCTACCTCGGCGAATTCCGCCACGGATTGCTCAACGACAAGCGCCGGCTGGATAAGCCAGGCAAGCCGCGGTTGGTGGAGCGCTACGCGGCGCTGGCCTTTCCCCCCTCCCCCCGTGGGGGAGGGGCCGGGGGAGAGGGAATGCCGCTTGCACCCCCACAGCCGCGACTTGCCGTCAGCGCGCTAGCCCAGCAAGCCAGCCTCGCCCGCCTCGGCCTGAGCCGTGAGCGCCCCATCCTCGCCCTCTGCCCCGGCGCCGAATTCGGCCCCGCCAAGCGCTGGCCGGAGGTCCACTATGCGGCGGTGGCGCGGGATCGGCTGGCGGCGGGCTGGCAGGTCTGGCTGTTCGGGTCGGCCAAGGACCAGGCGGTGTGCGAGTCCATCGCCGCCCAACTCCCCTCGTCCTCCGGGGGAGGGGCCGGGGGGCTTGATGGCGGTTGCGCGGAGCATGTTCCGCGCCCATCAAGCGGCCACGGAATGCAGTCCGGGGCGCGCCCTGCAAGGGAGGGCGCAAGGGTTGCCAACCTCGCAGGCCTTACGACCCTGGAGGAGACCGTCGACCTGCTGGCCTGCGCCGCTGCCGTGGTGAGCAACGACTCCGGACTGATGCACATTGCCGCGGCAGTGGACGTGCCGGTGGTTGCGGTCTACGGCTCCACCGACCCCGGCTACACGCCGCCATATTCCGACCTGGCCCGCGTGGTGCGCCTGGGCCTGGAATGCAGCCCCTGCTTCAAGCGAGTGTGCCCGCTGGGCCACCTGGATTGTCTGAACAAGCTGGGGCCGGAACGGGTGCTGGAGGCGCTGCAGGAGTGCCAACACCTTGGCTGATGCCCGGTCTGCTTTGAATATTTGTACCGGGCATGTACTGTCGCCGACCTGGATACGTACATCTGATTAGGCTCATGAAACCTTCCGAGGCACTAGCAACCCGATGTGATGCCGTGCGTGAAATGGCGGGGCGTTTTCGTGCCGCCAATGTCCGGGTTTTCGGCTCGGCGCTGCATGGCGATGACGCTGACGGCAGTGATCTCGATCTCCTGGTGGACCCGCTTCCGGGCGCAACGCTGTTCGATCTGGGGGGCTTTCAAGTTGAACTCGAAGCCCTGCTCGGCGTCCCCGTCGATCTGCTGACCCCAGGCGATTTGCCGCCGAATTTCCAGGCGCGAGTGCTCGCCGAGGCCAGGCCGGTATGAACGAGAACCGGCTTCCCGATTATCTCGAAGGCATGGGCAAGGAAGATTTTCTAGATGACAAACGGACGCAACAAGCGGTCGTCCTGAATATTGCCATCATCGGAGAAGCTGCAACCAAACTGCTCAAGGACTACGAGCCCTTTTTCGATCAACACCCGGATGTGCCATGGCGCAGCATGAAAGGCATGCGTAACCGTATCGCGCATGGCTATTTCGCTATCAACCTCGATGTGCTCTGGGACACGGCACGGACGGCATTGCCGCAGTTGCTGCTGCGGTTGCCGGCCATCCGCGAAGCGGTCGGGAATGAACCCGCGACATGAAGCGACGCCCCTTTTCCCTGGTCATCATCGCCCGCAACGCCGCCGCCCTGCTGCCCGACTGCATCGCCAGCGTGCCCGGCGCCGACGAGGTGCTGCTGGTGGATTCCGGCAGCACGGACACCACGGTGGCAGTGGCCGAGCGCCTGGGCGCGCGGGTGATCCATCAGGACTGGCTGGGCTATGGCCCGCAGAAGCGCTTCGCCGCCCTGCAGGCGCGGCATGACTGGATTCTGTCCCTGGATGCCGACGAACGCCTCACCCCGGAATTGCGGGCCAGCATCGAGCAAACTTTGCTCCCCTCCCCCCCCGGGGGAGAGGGAACGACGGTTGATGGAAACCAACCCGCCGCCTATCTCCTGCCCCGCCGCAACCGCTTCATGGGCCGCTGGCTGCGCCATGGCGAGGGCTACCCGGACTGGTGCGCACGCCTGTTCGACCGTCGCCGCGCCAACTGGAGCCTGGACCCCGTGCACGAGAAGCTGGAAGCGGACGGCCCGGTGGCGCGTCTGGACGGCGACCTCCTGCACGAGTCGGAACAGGGCCTGGCGGACTACCTGGACAAGCAGAACCACTACACCGACCTGCAAGCCGAGCGCATGCTCGCGGCCGGCAAGCGCTTTTCCATGATGAAGATGCTCACCAGCCCCGTCGCCCGCTTCGTGAAGTTTTACTTCCTGCGCCGCGGGTTTCTCGATGGTTTGCCGGGGCTGGTGCACATCGCCATCGGGTGCCTCACCAGCTTTCTGAAGTACGCCAAGCTGCGCGAGTTGCAGGCGCGGCAACACTGACATGCGCATCCTTCATACCGAATCCGGCCCCAACTGGGGCGGCCAGGAGATGCGCATCCTGGAGCAGGTGCGCTGGCTCAACGGCCACGGCCATGAGGCCTGGGTGGCGGCCCGGCCGGGCTCGAAGATCATTACAAAGGCGCAGTCCTGGGGCCTGCCCTATGTCGAGGTGCCTTTCCGCGGCAGTGCCAATCCGGGCATCATCCGTCAGCTGCACCGTTTCGTCCGCGACCAGGGCATCGACGTGGTGGACTGCCACAGTTCCCGCGACGCTTCCCACTGCTCCGTGCTGCGCCTGTTCGGCATCCCGGTGGTGCGCACCCTGCACCTGGAAATCATCCGTTTCGATTGGGCTCATCGCCTGGTCTGGCGCCACGGCAACGACCGCCTCATCGTGGTTACCGAGGTGCTGCGGCAACGACTCGCGGCTCTGGGCCTGGCCGCGGAAAAAATCGACGTCATCAACGAAGGCATCGATCTGGGGGAATTCGACTGTCGCCGCTCCGGCGACGCCATACGGGCGGAACTGGGCATACCCGCCGGCTGCAAGGTGATCACCAACATCGGCATGATTCGGCCGGACAAGGGGCAGCGCTATTTCGTGGAGGCCGCCGCGGCCATCGCCGCCGCTTTTCCCGAGGTGCGTTTCCTCATTGTCGGGGCGGCCACGCT
>CAIXFP010000639.1 GCA_903918705.1 uncultured Pseudomonadota bacterium | reverse complement strand
TCCCACCGTCAAGTCCTGCATTCCCAAGGGCGGCCAGTACAAGCCCGACGACAAGGACAAGAACAAGAATTGCAAGCTCAGCGACTACAAGGTTTCCGGCAACACGGTGTCCTGGAAGATGGAATGCACCGGCAAGGAGGCCATGACCGGCAGCGGCGAAATCACCAAGACCGCCACCACCATGAAGGGCGTGTTCAACATGCACGCCCACGACATGGACATGACCCAGAAGATCAGCGGCAAGCTGATGGGCACCTGCGATGCCGCGGAGCAGCGCCAGAAGCTGGACAAGTTCGCCACGGACATCAAGCAGCGCGTCAGCGACACCACCAGGCAGACCTGTGAAGGCAGCATGGCCCGCGAGGTGGAGTCCGGCGGTTACGGCGAGGCCGGCTCCCTGCTGTTCCACGGCGACCAGATGTGTGCCGGCTATCAGCCGCAATTGTGCAAGCAGGCGCGCGCCTACGCCGCCAGCTACAAGGGCTATGCCGCCTATGCCAACCGGCGCGGGGCGCCGGAGGCGAAGCAGATGAAGTGGGGCTGGGTGCTGGCGGACTGCAAGATCGATCTCGACCAGCAGTTGCCCAAGCTGTGCCGGCAGGCCGTGGCGGAGAAGGCCTGGCGCTTCGTCGGCGGCTATTGCCCCGCCGAGGCCCAGGCCTTGAGCGACCAGTCCTGCGCAGAGTTCGGCATGGCCCGCTCCCCCGACTACAGCAAACCCAATGGCCCCATGTGCCTGGCCTTGCGCAGCAAGGGCGCGGATGGCGGCAGCCCGGGCGAGAGCGCCGACGTCGGCAGCGGCCCCAGCGCCGGCAGTGCCAACGGCGGCCGTACCTATTCCAGCATGTCGAACGACAACCGCAAGGCCGTGCCGGCCCAGGATACCGCCCGCGGCAGCGACAATCCGGCCGCCCAGGCGATGGATGCGGTGAAGAAACTCAAGGGCATGTTCGGCTTCTGAGCTTGCCATGAGGCGGGCGGCATGGTGGGTCGCGGCGCTGCTGTGTGCGGCCGCGGCCGTCGCCCCGGCCCAGGTGGCGGCGCCGCGCAATTTCCCGCCGGACGCGGCGGCTTACCTGGTCAAGGCCGATGGCCGGGTGCTCTGGGCCAAGGCGGCGGACCGGCCACTGCCCCCGGCCAGCCTGACCAAGCTGATGACCGCGCTGCTGGTGGCCGAGGGCGACGACCCCGCTGCCGCCGTCACCGTGGGTGCCGCCGCCGCCCGGGAGGCCGGCGGCAAGCTCGGCCTGGAGCGGGGCGAGCGGCTGACGGTGGCCGATCTCCTGGCCGCGACCCTGATCCAGTCCGCCAACGATGCCTGCCATGCCCTGGCCGACCACGTCGCCGGCGACGAGCAGCGTTTCGTGGCGCGCATGAACCGGCGCGCCCGCGCCTGGGGCCTGGCGGAGACCCATTTCGCCAATGCCTGCGGCCATGACCAGCCCGGCCACACCAGCAGCGCGCGGGATCTCGCCGCCCTGGCCGAGCGCGCCCTGGCGCGGCCGGAACTGGCCCGGCTGATGGCGGCTGCGAGCCTGGAGATTCGCAGCCTCGACGGTAGCCGGCATTACCAACTGCACAACAAGAACCTGCTGATCGGCCGCTTTCCCGGCGCCGTGGGGGTCAAGACCGGCTTCACGGCGCGGGCCGGCAAATGCCTGGTGGGCGCGGCGCGCCAGGATGGCCACGAAGTCCTCCTGGTCCTGCTGAATGCGCCCAATCGCTGGTGGGATGCGGTGGAGGCCCTGGAACGTGCTTTCTTCGAACGCCAGTTCCCCGCCCGCTAGC
>CAIXFP010000638.1 GCA_903918705.1 uncultured Pseudomonadota bacterium | reverse complement strand
GGATGCAGCCGGGCATGGGCCAGGATCAGGTATTGCACGGCGAACTCCACGTCCACCAGGCCGCCGCGATCATGCTTGAGGTCGAACAGGCCGCTCGGGTTGGGGTGGCCGTCCAGCATCTTGCGGCGCATTTCCAGGACGTCGCCGCGCAGCCTGTCCGGGTCGCGCTCCGCGCACAGCACGCTTTCGCGGATTTCCGCGAAGCGCTCGCCCACCTGGACGTCGCCGCAACAATAGCGGGCGCGGGTCAGGGCCTGGTGTTCCCAGGTCCAGGCCTGGTCGCGTTGATAGGCGGCGAAGGCTTCCAGGTTGCTTACCAGCAGGCCGGAGGCGCCGTCCGGGCGCAGCCGCAGATCGGTTTCGTAAAGGGTACCGGCCTGTGTCAGGGTGGACATCCAGGTGATCAGACGCTTGCCCAGGCGCGAGTAGATCTCCTGGGCGTCGGGATGGGGGTCGTCGTGTAGGAAGACCAGATCCAGATCGGAGGCGTAACCCAGTTCCTTGCCCCCCAGCTTGCCGTAGGCGATGACGGCGAAGCTCGGCTGCTCCCGGTGGCGGCCCTTGAGACTGACCCAGACCAGTTTCAGGGTGGCGTCCAGTAGCAGGTCGGCCAGATCGGCGAGGTGGTCTGAGATCTTTTCCACAGTCCACAGCCCGGCCAGATCCTGAGCCAGGAGGCGGAAGGTTTCGCTCTGCTTGAAGTGGCGCAAGGCATCCATCTGCCGCTCCACGTCGCCCCCCAGACCGGCCAGGCGTCGCGCCAGTTCCACGCGGGCAGCTGGCCAGTCGGGGGGCGCCATCAGGGTGCGGCTGTCCAGCAGTTCGTCCAGCAGGTGGGGTTGCCGCGCCAGATATTGGGCGGCCCAGGGGCTGGCGCTGACGAGGCGGGCGAGCAGCATCAAGGTCTGCGGGTATTCGCGGAGCAGGGCCAGATAGGGTGACCGCTGGCAGATGGCTTCCAGCAGGTCGAGGATGCGGCCGAGGGTGGCCAGGGCGTTGGGGAAGCGCGCGGCAACTTCCACCAGGGGCGGTAGCAGGCCATCTAAGGCCGCCTTGTTGCGTTCCGGCAGGCCGGCATAACGTTTGCCATGTTTCAGCGCGCGCAAACGCTCCAGGGCGGCCACGCTGTCTCCGCCGTAGCCGGCTAGCATCAAGCGGTCGCGGGCGTCGTCGTCGGGCAGCTCGCACAAACCGGTCAGGCCATGGCTGGACTGGTCTTCCTGGGGGGCGCCGAACACCTGTTCGAACTGCCCCGACACACGCCGCCGCAGCGAGTTGATGTGGGCTTCCAGGCCTTCCCAGTCGGCGTAGCCGCAGGCCTGGGCGACGCGGGCGCGGTCTTCCAGGCTGTGGGGCAGCATCTGGGTCTGGGCGTCGTCCAGGTATTGCAATCGGTGTTCCAGGTTGCGCAGGAACACGTAAGTGGCATCCAGTTCCTCAGCCTGTCGCGCGGGCAGCAGTCCGTGTTCGACCAGCAGCTTCAGCAGGACGCGGGTGGGACGCTGGCGCAGGGCGGGGATCTGGCCACCGCGGATCAACTGGAACACCTGGGCGATGAACTCGATCTCGCGTATGCCGCCGGGGCCCAGCTTGATGTTTTCGGCCCGGTCCTTGCGGGCGACTTCGCGGCGGATCTGGGCGTGCAGTTCGCGCATGGAGGCGAAGGAGCCGAAATCCAGGTATTTGCGGAATACGAAAGGCAGACGCAGGGCTTCCAGTTCGTCCACCCGCCCGCCGGTCAGGGCGCGCGCCTTGATCCAGGCATAGCGCTCCCATTCCCGCGCCTGGGTAAAGAAATAGTCCTCCAGGGCGGCGAAGCTGGACGCCAGGGGGCCGTCGCCGCCGTAGGGGCGCAGCCGCATGTCGACGCGGAACACGTAGCCGTCGCAGGTCTTGTCGTCGATGGCGTTGATCACCCGCTTGCCGAGACGGGTGAAGAACTCGTGGTTGGAGAGACGGCGCGGGCCGGCAGTCTCCCCGTCCTCGGGAAACACGAATATCAGGTCGATGTCGGAAGACGCATTGAGCTCGCGCCCACCCAGCTTGCCCATGCCCACCACGATCATGTCCTGAGCCCGCCCGGCCGAGTCCAGGGGCTCGCCATGGATGCCGGCCAGGTCGTGGTGGTGGAAGGCCACGGCGCACTGAACCACGACTTCCGCCAGGTCGCTGAGGGTGCCGGTGACTTCGGCGAGATCGGCCAGGCCGTTCAGGTCGCGCGCCATCACCCGGGCGAACACCCGCTCGCGCAGGCGCCGCAACTGGCGTTTGAGGTCTTCCCCGGTGGCGATGCCGTTGGCCAGGAAATCGCTTATCTCCTGGCGCGTCACTGGGGCCGCCAGGCGCTCCGGAAGCCACTCGCGCAATTCCGGCCGGGCGTCGAGGCGTGCCGACAACCAGCGGCTGTATGCGGCGGTGCGGGATAGTAATTGCAAGGCTGGCGATGAAGTCATGTTGCAGTGCAAAATGCGCGTTTGCCGGAAGTGGCCTAATTTTGCGCTTTCCTTGGGGGAGGAAAACGTTGGATTACTTGTCATCTGTCGCTCATTTGCCCAATAAGGAGACGCCTCTCATGAGCACCACCATCGAATCCGTCCTGCACGAAAACCGCGTTTTCAACCCCTCCCCGGAATTCGTGGCCCAGGCCAACGTCTCCGGCATGGACGCCTACAAGGCCCTGTGCGCCGAGGCGGAAGCCGACTACGAAGGGTATTGGGGCCGCCTCGCCCGGGAACACCTGGTCTGGAAAGAACCCTTCACCACTGTCCTCGACGAATCCAACGCACCCTTCTACAAGTGGTTCCCGGACGGCAAGCTGAACGTCTCCTACAACTGCCTGGACAAGAACGTCGCCGCCGGTCTGGGCGACAAGACCGCCATCATCTTCGAGGCGGACAAGGGCGAAGTCACCCGCGTCACCTATTCCGACCTCCTGGCCCGGGTGGGCAAATTCGCCAGCGCCCTGAAGAGCCTGGGTGTTGCGAAGGGAGACTGCGTCATCATCTACCTGCCCATGTCCATCGAGGGCGTGGTCGCCATGCAGGCTTGCGCCCGCATCGGCGCCACCCACTCCGTGGTATTCGGCGGTTTCTCTTCCACGGCGCTGCGCGACCGCATCGAGGATTCCGGCGCGGTGCTGATCATCACCGCCGACGAGCAATGCCGCGGCGGCAAGAACATCCCGCTGAAGCCCGCCGTGGACGAGGCGCTGACCATGGACGGCACCAGCTCCGTCAGGAACGTGGTGGTCTACCAGCGCACCGGTGGCCCGGCGGCCCCATCAGCGCCAGTTTCCGCAGCCGCACGTGCCCCACGGCATAAGCGGTGATCGCAGCGCCGATCGCGGTGGCCAGCCCGTAAACCTCCCAGGAGGCGGACACCAAACTCGGCGAGGATTGCAATGCCACCAGCCGGGTGCCGGCAAAGGTAGCGAACGCGACATACGCGGTGCCGAACAAAAAATAATGCGCGTTCAAGAAGATCCAACGTGAT
>CAIXFP010000637.1 GCA_903918705.1 uncultured Pseudomonadota bacterium | reverse complement strand
GTCCGTGCCCTCGGCTGGCCGCTGCTGATGATCGATGGCGTGGAGGCCGACGACGTGATCGGCACCTTGGCCCGTCAAGCCGAAGCCGCCGGCTTCGATACGGTGATTTCCACCGGCGACAAGGACCTGGCGCAACTGGTCACCCCCCGGGTGCGCCTGATCAACACCATGAGCAACGAGACCCTGGACGAGGCCGGGGTGCTGGCCAAGTTCGGGGTGACACCGGAGCGCATCGTCGAATACCTGACCCTGGTGGGCGACACCGTGGACAACGTGCCCGGGGTGGAGAAGGTGGGCCCGAAGACGGCGGTGAAGTGGCTCTCCGAATATGGCGGCCTGGATCAACTCATGGCCCGCGCCGGCGAGGTCAAGGGAGTGGCCGGCGAGAACCTGCGCCAGGCCCTGGACTGGCTGCCCATGGCACGGCGCCTGGTGACGGTGAAGACCGACGTGCCCTTGCCGGCACCGGTGCACGAGCTGAGCTGGCGCGCGGAAGACCGGGAAACCCTGGCTGCGTTGTATGGGAAGTACGGGTTCCGCACCTGGTTGCGGGAACTGCTCCCTCCCCCCTCGGGGGAGGGCCGGGGAGAGGGAACCCGCTCTGATCAGACGACAACACCAACTCAACGCGAGCTCCCTCGCCCCGGCCCTCTCCCCGAGGGAGAGGGAGAAAACTCGCGTGGCTTGGTAGAGCGTAGGTACGAGCCCCTCCTCGACGAACCCGCCCTCGCCCGCTGGATCGCAAAGCTGCAATCCGCCGAGCTGATCTGCCTGGATACGGAAACCACGTCCCTGGACCCCATGCGGGCGCAATTGGTGGGCATGTCCTTCGCCACGGAGGCGGGCGAGGCCGCCTACCTGCCCCTGGCGCACCGCTATGCCGGGACGCCGGCACAACTGCCGTTGAAGGAAACCCTGGAAAAACTCAGGCACCTGCTGGAAGACGCCAGCCGACCCAAGGTGGGGCAGAACCTGAAATACGACTGGCACGTGCTGATGAACCACGGCGTCAACCTGCGCGGCATCGTCCACGACACCCTGTTGCAATCCTACGTGCTGGAAGCCCATGAGCGCCACGACATGGACACCCTGGCGGCGCGCCACCTGGGAGAAACCACCATCAAGTTCGAAGAGGTGTGCGGCAAGGGAGTGAACCAGATCGGCTTCGACCAGGTGGACATCGAACGCGCCACCGCCTACGCGGCGGAGGATGCCGACATCACCCTGCGTTTGCACCAGACCATGTATCCGGCCATCCGCCGCGAGGCCGGCCTCGACCGCATCTACCGCGCCATAGAAATGCCCCTGCTGCCCATCCTGGCGCGCATGGAGCGCACCGGAGTGAAACTGGACGCCGACCTGCTGCGGCGACATTCCGTGACCCTGGGCCAGGAAATGCTGGACATCGAGGAAAAAGCTCACCAGGCCGCCGGGCAGCCCTTCAACCTCAACTCGCCCAAGCAGCTCGGTGAAATCCTGTTCGGCCAACTGGGCCTGAAGCCGAAGAAGAAGACGCCGGGCGGCGCCCCCTCCACCAACGAGGACGCCCTTCAGGATCTGGCCCTGGACCACCCCTTGCCGAAGCTGATCCTGGAGTACCGCGGCCTCGCCAAGCTGAAATCCACCTACACCGACAAGCTGCCGGGCATGGTCAATCCGGCCACCGGGCGGGTCCACACCACCTACTCGCAAGCGGTGGCGGTGACCGGGCGCCTGGCCAGCAACGACCCCAACCTGCAGAACATCCCGGTGCGCAGCAGCGAGGGCCGCAAGATCCGCGAGGCCTTCATCGCCGAACCGGGCTGCGTGATCATCTCCGCCGACTATTCCCAGATCGAGTTGCGCATCATGGCCCATTTGTCAGGCGATGCCGGCCTGCTGCGCGCGTTCAAGGAGGACGCCGACATCCACGCCGCCACCGCCGCAGAGGTGCAGGGCGTTCCGCTGGAAGCTGTCACCCCGGACATGCGGCGCATGGCCAAGGCGGTGAACTTCGGCCTGATCTACGGCATGTCCGCATTCGGTCTGGCCGCGCAACTGAACGTCGAACGTACCGTGGCACAGGTCTATATCGACCGTTATTTCGCTCGCTATCCGGGCGTCGCCGAGTACATGGCGCGCACCCGCGAGCAGGCCAAGGCGCGCGGCTGCGTGGACACCCTGTTCGGCCGCCGCCTTTATCTGCCGGAATTGCAGGGCGGGAGTGGTGGTAACGGCGCCGCCCGCCGCCAG
>CAIXFP010000636.1 GCA_903918705.1 uncultured Pseudomonadota bacterium | reverse complement strand
TGTCGTTTCCAGCAGAGGGAGACGACGCTTGCCCCACCCCTTATCCAACTCGGGAGGGTTCCCAGTCGCGGGCTGGAATCGACCGGGCAAGCGGCGTAAACAGGGGTTACCAGGCCGATTTCCGGATACCCTACTCGCCGCTTCCAAAACCGCTCCGCCATGCGCCTACTCATCATCAAAATGACCTCCCTGGGCGATGTCATCCACATGCTCCCGGCCCTGACCGAAGCCGCGCAGAACCTGCCGGATCTGCGCGCGGACTGGGTGGTGGAAGAGGGTTTCGCCGCCATTCCCGCCTGGCACCCCGCCGTGCAACGGGAAATCCCCTCGGCCTTGCGGCGCTGGCGCCATCATCTGGGACAACGTGCGACCTGGACGGAACTGGCGGCGTTTCGCCGCGAGATCCGGGAACAGGACTACGACCTGGTGCTGGATGCCCAGGGCCTGGTGAAAAGCGCCCTGGTCGCCCGCCTCGCCCGTGGGCCGCGCGCCGGCCTGGCCCGCGGCAGCGCCCGCGAGAGCCTGGCCTGCATCGCCTACGGCAAGCGCTATCCGGCGCCGCGCGAACTGCACGCCATCACCCGCAACCGCCTGCTCACCGCCCAGGCCCTGGGCTATGCCCCGGGCGACGCCGCCGATTTCCACTACGGACTGCCGGCTGCCCAAGCGTTCCCGGTGGCGGGGCTGGCGGCGGATTATGTGGTCTGCCTGCACGGCACCGCCCGGGCGGAAAAGGAATATCCGGAACACGACTGGGCCGCTCTTCTGGCGCGCCTCGCCGCCACCGGCCTGGGGCTGGCGCTGCCCTGGGGCAATCACCGGGAAAGGGCGCGGGCGCAACGCCTGGCGGCGGCGTTGCCGTCGGCCGTGGCGCTGCCGAGCCTGAACTGGCCGGAACTGGCCGGCGTGATCGCCGCCGCCCGCGGCGTGATCGGCGTCGATACCGGCCTGATGCATCTCGCGGCCGCCTTCCGCAAACCCGGCATCGGCCTCTATCCGGCCACGCCGCCGGCGCGATTCGGCGCCTTGTCCGAAGCCGGCGCCCCCGCCCTGATCAATTTGTCGCGGCCGGAGGAACTCGCGCCGACGGCGGTGGCGGCTGCGTTCGAGCGGCTGGACATGGCGCTTTCCCGGTAACTCCTTGATTTGCCGGGAGGTGGCCGGTTTCTGGACTTTAAGGTGTGATTTACGGCACAATCGCCGCCGTTTCCAACTATCCGGCTAGCTCTTCATGCCCCGCAAGCGCACGCCGAGGCAATCGCCAGAACAAGCCAGCCCGGCCACGGCGGGCAAGCGCATTCTGGTTCTCCACGGCCCCAATCTGAATCTCCTGGGCGCCCGTGAACCCAAGCATTACGGCCACAAGACCCTGGCGGACATCGACGCCGATCTGGTCCAGCACGGCACAGCCGCCGGACTGGCGGTGGAATGTTTCCAGAGCAACGCCGAGCACATCCTGATCGAGCGCATCCATGCCGCCCGCGACGAAGGCGTCGCCTTCATCATCTTCAATCCCGCCGCCTACACGCATACCAGCGTGGCCCTGCGCGACGCCCTGGCGGCGGTGGCCATCCCTTTCATCGAAGTGCATCTGTCCAACGTCCATGCCCGCGAGGCCTTCCGCAAGCATTCGTATTTTTCCGATATTGCGGTCGGCGTGATCTCCGGTCTGGGCGCCATGGGCTACCTTTCCGCGCTGGGCTATGCCCTCGCCGCCTTGGAGGAATAAGTACATGGATCTGCGCAAACTGAAGAAACTCATCGACCTGGTCCAGGACTCCGGCATCGCCGAACTGGAAATCACCGAGGGCGAGGAAAAGGTCCGCATCACCCGCGCGGTGGCCGGACAGACCATTTATGCCGGCGCCCCCATGATGCAGCCGGGCATGATGCCCATGTATCCGCAGCAGCAGGCTCCCGCCCCCGCCCCGGCCGCCGTGGCGGCACCCGCAGAACCGGCTGCCCCGGAAGGCCACGTGGTGAAATCGCCCATGGTCGGCACGTTCTATCGCACGCCGTCGCCCAACGCCAAGGCGTTCGCGGAAGTGGGGCAGACGGTCAAGGCCGGCGATACGCTGTGCATCATCGAAGCCATGAAACTCATGAACGAGATCGAGGCGGACGAAAGCGGCGTGATCAAGGCCATCCTGATCGAGAACGGCCAGCCGGTGGAATACGGCGAGCCGCTGTTCATCATCGGTTGAACGTAGCGCCGGCTTTCCGCAGCGCAGGTGCAAAACTCGCCGGTGGGACGCCGGCGCTACAACGTTCGAGGGAACCTCATGTTTGAAAAGATACTCATTGCCAACCGCGGCGAGATTGCGCTGCGCATCCAGCGCGCCTGCCGCGAGATGGGCATCAAGACCGT
>CAIXFP010000635.1 GCA_903918705.1 uncultured Pseudomonadota bacterium | reverse complement strand
GGTAGGGCATTCTTCGGCGAATCCATGTTCACGCGCAAGACCGATGCCTCGAAGATCGCACTGGCGCATCTGGTCGCCCACCTCCGACACCATGACTTCGGCGTCATCGACTGCCAGATGAAGACCACCCACCTCGCCTCCCTGGGCGCGCGCGCCATCCCGCGCGGCGACTTCGCCGCCCTGCTGGAGCGGCTGACCGCGCTCCCCGGGCTACCGGGGGACTGGGCCGCGCCATGAGCTTCGCCGCCGAACTGCCCATCTTCCGCCTGCAGTTCTACCTGACGGCCAACTACCCTTGCAGCTACCTGGCCCAGCAGCAGGCCCGCTCCCAGGTGGCGGCACCCGGCGGCCTGGTGGACACGGTGGTCTACAGCGAACTCATGCGCCTGGGCTTTCGCCGTAGCGGCCTGCATGTTTACCGCCCCCATTGCGACCATTGCCGCGCCTGCACCCCGAGCCGGGTGCGGGTCGACGAATTCCGACCCAACCGCACCCAGCGCCGCTGCCAGGCCCGCAACGCGGACCTGGAAATCCGCCTGAAGCCCCTGCTGTTCGACGAATCCCATTACCGCCTTTATCGCCGCTACCAGGCCGCGCGCCACGCCGGCGGCGGCATGGACCAGGACGACCGCGAGCAATACCGCAGTTTTCTCCTGCAGAGCCGGGTCGACAGCGCCCTGATGGAATACCGCCTGGAGGGCGAGGTGGTCATGGTGGCCCTGGTGGACCGCCTCCTGGATGGACTTTCCGCTGTCTACACCTTCTTCGAGCCGGGCCTGGAACAACGCAGCCTCGGCGTCTTCGGGGTGCTGGAGCAGGTTCGGCTGGCGCGGGAACTGAATCTGCCCTATCTCTACCTGGGCTACTGGATCGCCGATTGCCGCAAGATGGCCTACAAGCGCGCCTACCAGCCGCTGGAAATGCTGCTGCGGGGAAGCTGGACGGAGAACCCTTATGGCTGAACTGCCGGATGCCGTGGAACAGGTGCGGCGCATGCACGCTCCGTTCATCCATGCCGTGGTGGGCGCCTTGCGCGACCGCTCAAACCTGCCCGAACTGATGCGGACCCTGGCCGCGGCGGAACAGCAAGGCTGGGCCGGAATGGCGGCTGCCGTGCGCCAGATCGTGGCCGGCAAGCGCGATGCGACGATCAAGCTGGGCCTGGACGAGGAAGACCGGGTTATCGTCGATGCCGTGTTGCAGGGGCTGGAGAACCCCGCCAGCCTGCCGGCCCTGGACCGGAAGCCGGATGGCCGCGCCGCGGCGCCCGGCCTGGCTGCCATGATCGCCGCGGCCGGCCACGGCGACGCCAAGGCGCTGGCGGTGCTGGCCGACATGGCGGAACAGATGGTGCGCGCCGGCGGCGACATGGCCCGCCTGGGCGGCATGATGCGCCGCCTGGTGAATGGCGAGCGGGATGCCGACCTGCTGATGAAGGGCATGGGCCCGCTGGGCCGGCAGTTGTTGCTGGACATCCTGAGCGAACTGGGCCGGGCGGGATTGCATTGAGGTGGAACGGAATCGTCGCCGGTCGGAAGGTTCCGCCCGGCGGGTCGCGGAATGACACGAATAGGTAGGGCTGAGGAGATAACAAAGCATGGTCCAAGACAGTTACATGGTGCCGGTCCGCAAGGCCGAGATCGAGATCGGCAAACCCCTGGCCTTCGCGGTCTACGATGCCGAGCACAATCTGCTGCTCAATCACGGCGTGGTGGTCACTTCGGACAACCAGGTGGAGGTACTCCTGGAGAAGGGGCTGTTCCGCGAGCGGGTGCGGGAGAAACCCGGCCATGTCGCGGCCAGCCTCGAGGATGGAAAGTCGGCCGCGGTCGGAGCGAGCGGCAAGCCCCAGGAGGAGATCCTCAGTTTCGAGGCGATCAAGCTGATGCCGGGCGACGCCCTGCAATTGCAGCCCCTGCTGGAAGGCCAGACCGAGCGTTTCACCGTGCACGTGATCGGGGTGATGAAGCCGAAGAGCCTGCTGGTGACCTCGCCCATCGTCGACGGCAAGATGATCTTCGTGCGCGACGGCCAGACCTATTTGGTGCGCGCCTTCTCCGGCCTCAACGTCTGCGCCTTCAAGGCCCGCGTGTTGAAGGCGCAGTTGCAGCCGTTCCCCTACCTGCACCTTTCCTATCCGGATTCCGTACAGGCCATGCGCATCCGCAAGGCCATGCGCGCGCCCGCCAGCATCATCGTCGCGGTAAGCCAGAATGAGGAAGGGCGTCAGGTCGGCGCCGGCAAGATGGTGGACATCAGCGTCGGCGGCGCGAAAATGCTGGCCCCCATGGCGCTGGGCCGGAAAAACGAATCCCTCTGGCTGTCGTTCAAGGTCAAGCTGGGCGACATGGAGGAATACGTGAAAACCCCGGTGGTGATCCGCTCGGAAAGCGAGGAGGACGACGACCAGGGCAAGCGCATGAAGTGCTACGGCATCCAGTTCGGCGAACTGGGCCAATCCCAGCGCCTCATCATCATGAACCTGGTCTACCAGCATCTCCTCAAGGAAGGCGACTGATGCGGCAATACCTCGACCTGCTCAACCACGTCCTGGCCCACGGCACGCGCAAGGACGACCGCACCGGCACCGGCACCCTATCGGTGTTCGGGCACCAGATGCGCTTCGACCTCGCCGCGGGGTTTCCCCTGCTCACCACCAAGAAAGTCCACCTCAAGTCCATCATCCACGAGCTGCTCTGGTTTCTGAAGGGTGATACCAACATCCAATACCTGAAGGACCACGGCGTCTCCATCTGGGACGAATGGGCCGACGAAAACGGCGACCTGGGCCCCATCTACGGCTATCAGTGGCGTTCCTGGCCCAGCGCCGACGGACGCCACATCGACCAGATCGCGGAAGTCCTGGCGACCCTGAAAAAGAACCCGGATTCACGCCGCATCATCGTCTCCGCCTGGAACGTGGGGGAACTGCGGAACATGCGGTTGCCGCCCTGCCACGCCTTCTTCCAGTTCTATGTGGCCGACGGCAAACTCTCCTGCCAGCTC
>CAIXFP010000634.1 GCA_903918705.1 uncultured Pseudomonadota bacterium | reverse complement strand
TGGACGGCAGGAGGCTCGAACTCCCGACCTCCGCATTGCGAACGCGGCGCTCTCCCAGCTGAGCTACCCCCCCACGCGAGGCCCGAAATATAGCAAAAAACCCTGTCTCGTCATAGGCGACCAGACCGGGCGCGCCAGAACATCCAGACGCCGATCAGGATCATGGGCAGGGACAGCCACTGGCCCATGCTGACGGTGTAGGAGTAGCCGAAGATGCCGGCGTCGGGGCTGCGGAAGAATTCGCCGATGAAGCGGAACACGCCGTAGCCGATCAGGAAGACACCGGAGACGGCCCCAGTGGGGCGCGGCTTCGCCGAGTACCACCAGAGGATGAGGAACAGCAGCAGGCCTTCCATGCCGGCCTGGTAGAGCTGGGACGGGTGACGCGGCAGACCGTGGTATTGAGTGAAGAGCTCCATCAGTGCCGGGTGGCCATCGGCGGCGCCGAGGTCGTCGGCGCTGGCTTGGGGAAAGACCATCGCCCACGGCAGTCTCGGGTCGGCCAACCTGCCCCAGAGCTCGCCGTTGATGAAGTTGCCGATGCGCCCGAACATCAGACCCAAGGGCACCAAAGGGCCGACGAAGTCGCCCACCTGCAGGAAGCTGCGCCCGGTCTTGCGGCCATAGGCCCAGAGGGCGGCGAACACGCCCAGCATGCCGCCGTGGAAGGACATCCCGCCTTTCCACACGGCGATGATTTCCGCCGGGTGGCTGAAGTAATACTCCGGCTCATAGAACAGGACCTGGCCCAGGCGCCCGCCGATCACCACGCCGAGCACACCCCAGAACAGGATGTCGTCGATGTCCAGGTGGGTCCAGCCTGTTTGCGCATTGCAACGGCGGCGGCCGAGGAGGATGAAGGCGGCGAAGGCACACACGTACATCAGGCCGTACCAGCGCACGGCAAGAGGGCCGAGCTGAAGCGCGACGGGGTTGAACTGGGGATGGACGAGCATGAAGGCGGCCTGGGCTAAAATGCGGCAGATTATAGAGACCCGAGGTTGCATCCCATGCCTGCATATCGCTCCCGCACCACCACCCACGGCCGCAACATGGCCGGCGCCCGCGCCCTCTGGCGCGCCACCGGGATGAAGGAAGAAGATTTCTCCAAGCCGATCATCGCCGTCGCCAATTCCTTCACCCAGTTCGTGCCCGGCCACGTGCACCTGAAGGATATGGGGCAACTGGTGGCCCGCGAGATCGAGGCGGCCGGCGGCGTGGCCAAGGAGTTCAACACCATCGCCATCGACGACGGCATCGCCATGGGCCACGGCGGCATGCTCTACAGCCTGCCCAGCCGCGACCTGATCGCCGATTCGGTGGAATATATGTGCAACGCCCACTGCGCCGACGCCCTGGTGTGCATCTCCAACTGCGACAAGATCACCCCCGGCATGCTGATGGCGTCACTGCGCCTCAACATCCCCACGGTGTTCGTCTCCGGCGGGCCGATGGAGGCCGGCAAGGTGGTGTGGGACAACAAGACCATCATGCTGGACCTGGTGGATGCCATGGTGCAGGCCGCCGACAGCAAGGTTTCCGACGCGGAAGTGGCAGCCACTGAGCGTTCCGCCTGCCCCACCTGCGGTTCCTGTTCCGGCATGTTCTC
>CAIXFP010000633.1 GCA_903918705.1 uncultured Pseudomonadota bacterium | reverse complement strand
GACCGCTTCAAGGGCTGGGAGCACGGCGGCCACATCACCCTGGCCCGGGGCGAGCGCTCCAGGCTGGCGGATTACGCGGCTGGGGTGCTGTGATTTGAGCCGCGCTCAGGCCTTGGGCAGCGCGGATTGCAGGCCGAGATGATCCACGAAGGGGTCGAAGTCCCGGTCGCTGTAGAGCAGCGTCAGGCCGTTTGCGATGCAATGGGTGGCGATCACGGTGTCGATGGTTTTTCGCACCGTGATGCCCAGTGCACGCAAATACCTGAAATTCCTGGCGGCCTGGAGGGCGATGTCCTTGCCCACCAGGTCCACCACGTCCAGAGAAGTCATGAGCCGCACGGCCTGGGTGAAATCCCGGTCCGAAGCGAAGCCCTGCAACACTTCAGCCAGGATCAGATCGCCCGTCACGACGGGCTCCCTGCCGAGCAATTCGTCCAGTTTCTCCGTCTGGGGCGTGGCTACGCCGCGGAAGTAGTCGATCCAGACGCTGGAATCGACCAGGATCATGAGTCGCTTCTCATGGCATCGAGATCGCCCTGCCAGTCGAGTTTGCCGCGAAAACGCCGGATTTCCTCCTGCCGACGCAGTTGCAGCAAGGTGCGCAGTCCCAGTTCGACCGCTTCCCGCTTGGTTTTCAGGCCGGTCACCTGCAAGGTGTCGTTCATGAGTTGGTCGTCTATCACGATGTTGGTGCGCATGATGTGTATAGATTGGTTAATTAATACACATTATAAATTGCAGGGCCATGCTTCACAAGTGTACGTAGGTTGGGTTCGCGGCTTTATCGCGTAACCCAACATCACGGCTTGTTGGGTTACGGCGCAAAATGCCGCGCCTAACCCAACCTACCCGACGGCAACCTTCCGCCCAGCCCTGACCTTGTTCCGCTTCCTCCACGCCGCCGACACCCACATCGACAGCCCCCTGGAAGGGCTGGACGCCTATGACGGCGCGCCGGTGGAAGCCTTGCGCGGGGCCACGAGGGCGGCGTTCGCAAACCTGGTGCAACTGGCGCTGGACGAGCGGGTGGACTTCCTGCTCCTGGCCGGCGACCTCTACGACGGCGACTGGAAGGACTTCAGCACCGGCCTCTTCTTCACCCGCCAGATGGCGCGCCTCCAGGCCGCCGGCATTCCCGTCCACCTCATCGCCGGCAACCACGACGCCGCCTCGGTGCTGACCCGGCGCCTGACCTTGCCGGACAACGTCCAAAGCTACCCCACCCGCGCCGCGGAAACCCGGCTCGTCACCGGCCTGCCGGTGGCCATCCACGGCCGCGGCTTCCCGCATCGCGCGGTGCCGGAGAACCTGGTTCCGGACTACCCGGCGGCGCTGCCCGGCCATTTCAACATTGGCCTGCTACACACCAGCCTCACCGGCGGTTATGGCCACGACCCCTACGCGCCCTGCGCCCTGGCCGACCTGGAGGCGCGCGGCTACCAGTACTGGGCCTTGGGCCACGTTCACCAGCCGCGGATCGTCGCGCGGGAACCGTGGGTGGTCTTCCCCGGCAATACCCAGGGCCGCCACATTCGCGAGACCGGCCCCCACGGTTGCCGCCTGGTGACGGTGGGCGACGACCTGGAAGTGGTGGACGCCGAGTTCCGCGCCCTCGACGTGGTGCGCTGGGCGCGCCTGGAGGTGGGCGTTGCCGCCGCCGCCAACCTCGCAGCGGTTCACGAATGCATCGGCGCCGCCCTGGCGCGGGCGGCGGAGGAGGCGGACGGGCGTTTGCTCGCCGCCCGTATCGTCCTGACGGGCGCCACGGATCTGCATGGCGCCCTGAAGCACGACCTGCCCGCGCTGCGCGCCGAGTGCATCAACCAGGCGCAACTGGCCGGGGAGGGGGTCTGGATCGAAACCGTGGCGGCGCGCACCACGCCGCGGCAAAGCCTGGCGGAGCTGGCGGAGCGCGACGACCTCACCCGCATCGTCCTGGAACTCCTCGATCAGGCCGCCGCTGGTGAACTGGCTCTGCCCGACGAGGTGGACGAACTCCTGAATATCCTGCCGCCGGAACTGCGGACAGGCGTCGCAGCCGAATTCACCCCCGGTGAGCACGGCGATCTGCTCGATGACGTGCGCGCCATCCTGCTCGACAGCCTGGAGCGGGGTGCTACGTGAGATTGCGCCGCCTCACGGTTCCCGCCTACGGCCCCTTCACCGGCCTCGACCTGGAGTTTCCAGCCTTTCCGGCTGATCTGCATTTCATCTATGGCGGCAACGAAGCGGGCAAGAGTTCCCTGCTGCGGGCCATCCGCGATCTGCTCTACGGTATCCCGGCCCAGACCGGCGACAATTTTCGCCATGACTACAAGGACTTGCGTATCGGCGCCGAGATCGAGAACCGGGCCGGCCAGTGCCTGGCCTTGCAGCGGCGCAAGGGCAACCGCAACACCCTGCTGGACGCCGCCGGCCATCCCCTGGAAGACGCGGCGTTGGCGCCTTACCTCGGCCCGGTGCGGCGGGACTTTTTCACCACCATGTTCGGCCTGGGTTCCGAGGAACTGCGCCAGGGCGCCGCCGACCTCCTGCAAGGCAAGGGCGACCTGGGCCAGGCCCTGTTCTCCGCCAGCCTCGCCGGCACCCCCATCCATCGCGTGCTGGACAAGCTCGACGCGGAGGCCCGTAGCCTGTTCGACGGCCGCGCGCGGAAAAACGTCAGCATCCGGCCCGCCCTGGAGATTTATGAGGAATCCCTGCGCGCCAGCAAGCAGGCCCAGGTGAAAGGGGAAACCTGGGACGAAACCCTGCGGGAACTGGCCTGCGCGCAACAAATTCGTGGCGACCTCGACGTCGAGTTGCAATTCCGCCGCGGCCGCCAGGATTGGCTGCGGCGCTGCCTGGACGCCCTGCCCACCCTGGGGCGTCTGCGCGAGATGGAGGCGCGCCTCGCCGAGTTGCCGGCGTTGCCTGACATGCCCGCGGGCCTCACCGAGACCGCGGCGGCTACCCGCCATGCCCTGGCCCTGGCCGAGCACAACCTGGCCGACCTCGGCCGGCGCGGCGAAGAACTGGTTCAGCGGCGCGATCTGCTCACGCCCCGGGCCGAGGTGCTGGATCGCGCCGCTGAAATCGATACCCTGGCGCAGAACCTCGCCATCCATCGCCACGACCGGGAGGCGCTGGCCGCTGACCAGAGCGCGGCGGAGCAACTGCGGGCCGGTCTGGCAAGCGGCCTGCTCAATCTGGGCCTGGCGCTGGACCCGGCCGACATCGACGGCCTGCGGGTGCCCCTGGAACAACAACTGGCATTGCGCTCCGCCGCCGCCGAATTGCAGCAAGTCGAACAGGCCAGCGCGGAACAGCGGCGCGAGGTTGAGCGACTGATCGTGGAACAGGAAAAAATTATCGCCCAACTGAACCGGCTACCGGTCAGCGACGTGGCCGCCCTGCGCGCCGCCTGCGCCGCCACGGCCGCCGCCGCCGTAATTGCCGACCGTGATGCCGGCCTGGCGGTTCTGGCCCGGCGCGTGGACGACCAACTGCTTTTGCTTCCTGGGGCTCCCGCCGACCCGGCGGCGACCTATGTCCTGGCGCTACCCTCCGCGGCCCGCTTGCGCGCATCCGCCGAAGCCGTCGCCGCACTGGACAGCCGCGCCCAACAACTGGAAGAAACCGGCAAGAAGGCTGCCAAGTCCCTGCGCGACCTGAAGGCCAAATTGGCGCGACTGGAGGCGCGCGGCGCCTTGCCCAGCCCGGCCGCCCTGGCCGCGGCCAGGGCGCGGCGGGAATCCGGCTGGCGGCTGGTACTCGCCTGCTGGAAAGGCGGAGCGCCGGAAAGCGAGTGGGATGGCGCGCCTCTCACCGACTCCTACCCGGCGGCGGTGCAGCGGGCAGACGCCCTGGCCGACCGCCTGCGCGAGGAGGCCGAGGCCGTGGCCCAGGCGGAGGAACTGCGCTGGCAGATCCACGAAGCCGAAGCCGCCATGCAGGCCTGTTCCGCGGAACAGGCGCGCCTGGAGGCGGACCGGCTGTCCTGGCAAGCAGACTGGACAGCCTTGTGGCTAGCCAGTGGCCTCGCACCCGCCACACCCGGTGAAATGCAGGAGTGGCGCGAGAACTGGGGGGAATTCCGCAACCGCTACGTAGCCTGGCGGGAACTACGCGACGAAGTGCGGGCGGGGCGCGAATGCGTCGCCGCCGCCGTCGACTTGTTGCGCCCCCTGCTGGATGGCGTCGAGCAGCCCCTGCCGGCGCTGCGTGACCTGGCGGAGCGCCGCTTGCGCGCCGCCGACCAGGTGCAGGGCGAGCGCCGCGGCCTGGAGGCGCGCCTGAGTGAGTTGCAAGGCGACATCGAGCAGGCGGCACGTCCCCGCGCCGCCCTCGATCTGGCCCTGGCCCAGGCACGGGCGCGCTGGGGCGAGCATCCCCTGGGCGGCGACCTGCGGCCGGATGCCGCCCTGAAGTTATTGGAAGCGCGTATCGATCTGGTCGCCCGCCACGACGCCTGGAGCCGATTGACCACCACGCTGGTGGAGAAGCGGCGTGCGCTGGAGGCTTACGAAAGCCGGGCGCGCACCCTGGTTGAGGCGGTCGACGGTATTTACCCCCTGGGGCAAAGGGGGACGTTCAGCGCCGAAGTTGCGGTCAACACGCTGGGCGAAGCGCTCACCCTGGCCCGCGACCTGCGTGCGCGGCGCAGCCAGGTGGCGGAAGACCTGGAACAAGTCATGGCCCGCCTGCCCCAGGCACGGCAGGATGCGGAGGCCGCGCGGAACAACCTGGCAACCCTGCTGGCCCGGGCCGGGGTGGCCGATTCGGCCGCGCTGGAAATGCTTTTGGCCGACCTCGCCACCCGGCGGAAACTGGCCGACGAACGTGCCGGCCTGCATGCCGCCCTGCATGTGCCGGCGCGGGGCGAGGCACTGGAAATCTTCATGGCGCGGGTACGCGAAGAGAATGCCGAGGCGCTGGCGGCGGAACTGGCGGAACTGGATGGCCGCATCGGCGAACTGGAGCAGCGGCGCGACCGGGCCACCCGGGAGTTGGCCCGCGCCGAGGACGCCAGGACAGGTCTGGAAGCCAGTGGCGCCAGTGCCGCCGAACATCTGCAAAGCGCCCGCAACGCCGCGGCCCGCGTCGGCCGGGACAGCGCGCGCTACCTGCGTCTGCGCCTGGCCACGCAATTCCTGAAGGCTCAGATCGAGGCCTTTCGCACGCGCAACCAGGGCCCGCTGCTGGCGCGGGCGGGCGAGCTGTTCCGGGAGATGACCGGCGCCAGTTTCAGCGGCCTGGGCACCGACTATGCAGCGGACGACATGCCGATTCTGGTTGGGCTGAAAGACGGATCCAGGGTTCCCGTGGCCGGCATGAGCGAAGGCAGCCGCGACCAGCTTTATCTGGCCCTGCGTCTGGCCGCCATCGAACTGCATCAGGCACGGCACGAGCCCATGCCGCTGATCCTCGACGACCTTCTGATCACCTTCGACGACGACCGAGCCCGCCACCTGCTGCCCTTGCTGCGGGATCTGGCGGGGCGCTGCCAGGTGCTGCTGTTCACCCATCACCGCCACTTGCTGGATCTGGCGCGGGAGTCGCCGGCGGGGCAGGGGGCGCATTTCCACGCGTTGTAGTCGGGCTCCCCGGAAGGGGGTGAAGGGCCTTCAAACCCCCGGTTGCAATGCCACGGCCACCACTCTTTCCCTGTCGCCGCGCCGCACCTTCAGCTGCACCACGTCCCCCACCTTGTAATCGTCCAGCCGCGCCAGGAGTTTGCCGACTCCTTCCACCGGCTTGCCATCGACGGCCAGGATGATGTCGCCGGGAATGATGCCGCCGTCGCGGGTGAGGGTGGCGCCCTTGAGGCCGGCGTTGGCCGCGGCGGAATCGGGGCTAACCCGCAAGATCACCACGCCTTCGATCTTCAGGTAGTCGGCCAGACGCTGGTTGAGATTGTCATCCACGGCGATGCCCAGGGATGGACGCAGATATTGGCCGTGGCTGATGAGTTGCGGCACCACCCGGTTGACCGTGTCCACCGGCACCGCCAGGCCGATACCGGCATTGGCGCCACTGGGGCTGTAGATGGCGGTGTTGATGCCGATCAGGCGGCCGGCGGAATCCAGCAGGGGCCCGCCGGAGTTGCCGGGGTTGATGGCGGCATCGGTCTGGATCAGGTGTTCGATGTTCGCCCCGTTCTCCTCGGTGAGGGCGCGGTCCAGGGCCGAGACGATGCCGGTGGTCAGGGTCCAGTCAAGGCCGAAGGGGTTGCCGATGGCGTACACCTTTTGCCCCACCTTCAGGTTGTGGCTCTCGCCCAGGGGTATCGGCTGGGGCCGCTTGAAGCCGACCCCGATTTTCAAGACGGCGATGTCGTGGCCGGGGCTGGCGCCTACCAGGGCGGCCCTGTAGCTGCGGCCGTCGGCCAGTTTCACGGTGGCTTCGGAGGCATTTTCGATGACGTGGTAATTGGTCACCACGTGGCCGTCGTCGTCCCAGATGAAGCCGGAACCGGTGCCGCGCGGCACGGTGAAGACGTTGCGGCTCCAGTAGTCCTGCACCTCGGCCTGGGTGGTGATGTAGACCACCGAGCCGCGCGACCGCTCGAACAGTTCGATGGTGGCCTTCTCGTCGGCGGCCAGGTCGCCCCGGGCGGTCACCGCGCGGGGTTCGGACTTGTCGGTGTGGCCCAGGTTGGCCAGATCGCCGCTGAAATCGGGCAGGCCGCGCCAGAGGGAAATGAGGATGGCCGCCGCCAGGGTCAGCCAGAAGAGGCGGGGGAGAAAGCGGTCCGGGGTGCCACGCATAGGTCGACTCCTGGGGTTCGAGGGTTAGGGCGCGTTAATGAATAACCTGGACGATTATGGGTGCGCTGGTGGGATGCGACACAAGGCGCGGGCGCGCCGCGGCTCGCCCGCCATGCGGCCAGAGCGATCAAGTCATTCGTTAACGAGTCCTTAGCGCCAGGTCAGCATCACGAAACGCGACCGGCCGTTCTCGCTGATCCGCAGCAGCACCCGGCTGTCCGGCGTCGGCTTCTTCAGGGCGCGGACAAATTCGGCCGGGCTGGTCACCGTTTCCCGGTTCACCTCCAGGATCACCGTGCCCGGCTGAATGCCGACCTGGGCGGCAACCGAGGCCGGGTCCACGGCGCTGACGATCACCCCGATTCCGGGTTTGAGGCGTAGTCGCGCGATTTGCTCCGATGTCGGGGATCGCACGGTGACGCCCAGATCCTCGGCGTTCGCCGTCGCCGCCGCGTCTTCCGCGGCATCGAGACTTCCCACCGTGACCGTCAGTGTCTTTTTTCGGCCGTTCCGCACGATGCCCAGGCTGATCGTGCCGCCGGGATGCGCCAGGGCGGCGAGGTTGCGGTACTGGCCGCCGTTTTCCAGGGGTGTGCCGGCGAAGTTTTGCAGCACGTCGCCCGGTTTGAGCCCGGCACGGGCGGCAGGAGAGTCGGCATCGACCTGGGCCACCAGGATGCCCTGGGCGCTGCTCAGGCCCAGGGATTCGGCGATTTCCCGGGTCAGCGGCTGGACCGCCACGCCCAGATAACCACGCATCACATGGCCGTGGGCGATCAGTTGTTCGGCCATGGCGCGGGCCAGGTTGCTGGGTATGGCGAACCCCACACCCATATAGCCGCCGCTCCGGCTGAAAATGGCGGTGTTCATGCCCACTACCTCGCCGTCCAGGTTCACCAGCGGGCCGCCGGAGTTGCCGGGATTGATGGCGGCGTCGGTCTGGATGAAGTCCTCGTAGTCGTTGATGCCGAGACTGCTGCGGCCTTTGGCGCTGACCACGCCGACAGTCAGGGTGTGGGACAGGCCGAATGGATTGCCTATGGCCACCACCCACTCCCCCACGTCCAGTTGCGTGGAATCGCCCCAGGCCAGGGCGGGCAGGTCGGCAGCGTCCACTTCCAGCACGGCCACGTCGGATTTCGGGTCGGTGCCCTTGACCCGGGCGTCGAATTCGCGCCCGTCCAGGACTTTGACGTGGATCCGTTCGGCGTTCTCCACCACGTGATTGTTGGTAAGGATGTAGCTCACCGCCTCCTTGCCATGCCCGAACACGAAGCCGGAGCCTTGGCTCACAGCCGTGCGCGGTACCTGTGCGTGGGGGGTGAATCCGGGGAAGTTGTCGCCGAAGAAGCGACGGAACAGGTCGTCGCCGAAGGGGAAGCCCTGGCCATCGGCGTAGCCCGGCGCGTCACGGCGACTTTCCACCTGGATGTAGACCACTGCGGGCGATACCTTGCGGGCCACCGCGGCGAAGGCCTTGCCGGTCTGGCGCAGGCTCTCGATGCCGCCGTCCTGGGCGTGCAGCGGGATGCATGACAGGCCCAGGGCCAACCCGCAGACAAGCAGGCGTGAGCGGCGCATGAGGGTCGAGATGGGGGTGCGTCTGAACATGATGTCTTTTAGGAGAAATCCGCCACGAAGTGAAACTGTGCCATATATGTGCCACCGGCTCCGGGCCGGTGCGGCACGGTGCAACCCCAGATATGTTCCGCCATGGCGGATTGCAAGTTTCCGAGTGGGCGATTCCCGTGCTCGCGGCAGTTGGGCCATGCCACTCCCGCGTGGTTTGACGGGCTCGATGGCGTGGCTTGGAACTGAACCGTGACTGCGTCGGAGGAGAGGACGTGGCGGCGGAGTTCACGCCGCCACCGCTTCAAAACAGAAGATTCTCGATCATGGCCTGGGGCGCGCGGCGGATCACGTCGCCCGCCTTGGCGTCGACATGAACCTCGGTCAGGCCATCGTCACCGCGGTTTCCCGGCACGCCATAAGCGCCGTTGGAGCCTTGCCCACCTTCGGCGCCCGTGGCCGCCATGATGGGCGTGTTGCTGCTGGAAGCATGCGCATCGTCCGTGGCCGCGCTCTGCACCACGCCGGCCTTTCCACCCAATCCCCCGCGGCCTCCGTCCCCACCCTTTCCCCCTTCGCCACCCTGGGAAAGTGCAATGAACGCGGTTTCCATGTCCGGGTTGGAGACGATGACCAGGAGCTTGCCGCCGCTGCCGCCATTGCCGGCGTTGCCGCCGTT
>CAIXFP010000632.1 GCA_903918705.1 uncultured Pseudomonadota bacterium | reverse complement strand
TGTTTTGTGCGACTCCAACCCACATTTGGTTAATTTTTATACCTCACTCGCATCGGGAGAAATAACCCCGGAAGTGGTCAAAGAATATCTGGTTCGCGAGGGTGAGATTCTATTGTCACGGGGAGAAAGTCATTACTATTTCGTGCGAGATCGTTTCAACTCTCGCCACTTGCCGCTCGATTTTTTATTTCTCAATCGCGCCGGCTTCAACGGCATGATTCGCTTCAATCGCAAGGGTGAGTTCAATATTCCGTTTTGCAGAAAACCACAGCGCTTTGCGCAAGCCTATGTAACAAAAATCGTCAACCAGGTTGCCTGGGTCTGCAAACTGATTAAGACAAGAAATTTCACCTTCAAGTACCAGGACTTCAACAAAACCATAGCCGAGGCAACCGCAGCGGATATTATCTACTGCGACCCCCCCTACATCGACAGACATGTCGACTACTTCAACAGTTGGGACGATTCACACGAGCGCGAGCTTTTTACCAAGCTTTCTTGCTTTGGTGGTAGATTCATATTATCCACCTGGCATCATAATGATTTTCGTGAAAATGAATACATCAAGTCGATGTGGGCACAGCATAGCGTACTGACACGTGAACATTTCTACCATGTCGGCGGCAAAGAAGAAAACCGAAATCCAGTTATCGAAGCTCTGGTAACAAATTACACAGCCGTTCCTGTGGAGAATACTACGCGGAACCCCGTTCAGTACATTTTGCTTGAGCCCCGAACAAAATATAGCGTCACGTAACCCATGACGAAAATCATCTATTCATCCCAAACTGACACCCTGCGCATCCTCTCTTCAATTCTGCACCCATCCAGGAAAGCGACGAAGACAAGCCTGGCGTCATCCTCGATTACGACCAGGGCGGCAACCTGGTCGGCATGGAAATCCTCAATGCTTCACAGCGCATGGAAAACCCGCGCAACGTCGAAGTCGAATTCGCGAAATAGGCTGAAGACATGAAAATCCACATCAAGAACGGCCGCGTCATCGATCCCGCCAGCGGGCTGGATGCGGTGCAGGATCTATTTCTTGCCGCCGGCCACATCCAGGCCATCGGCAAGGCACCCGCCGATTTCCACGCCAACCAGGCGATCGACGCCTCCGGCCTCATCGTCTGCCCCGGCTTGGTGGACATGTCGCTCAGATTGCGCGAGCCGGGGCTGGAATACGTCGCCGGGCTGGAGTCCGAGATGCACGCGGCCGCCGCCGGGGGGGTGACGTCGCTGGCCTGCCCGCCCGACACGGACCCGCCCCTGGACGAGCCGGGCCTGGTGGAAATGCTCAAGTTCCGCGCCCGCACCATGCCGGGACCGCGGGTCTATCCGGTGGGTGCCCTGACCCGGCAACTCAAGGGCGAGCGCCTGACCGAGATGGCGGAACTCCACGAAGCCGGCTGCATCGCCTTCAGCCAGGCCGACGCGCCCCTGGTCGACACCCAGGTGCTGCTGCGCGCCCTGGAATACGCCGCCACCTTCGACCTGCCGGTGTGGCTGCGGCCCCAGGATCCGCACCTTTCCCGCAACGGCGTCGCCCACGATGGCGTGGTCGCCGCCCGCCTGGGGCTGCACCCGATTCCCGTGCCGGCGGAGACCGTGGCCCTGTCCACCATCCTGCTGCTGGTGCGCGAAACCGGCGCTCGCGTTCATCTCGCCCGCTTGTCCAGCCGCGCCGGCGTCGATCTGATACGACACGCCAAGCAGGATGGCTTGCCGATCACCTGCGACGTAGGCATCCACCATGTGCATCTTTCTGAGATGGACACTATCGACTTCAATGCCCATTGTCGCCTGGTACCGCCGCTGCGCAGCCTCCGCGACCGCGACGCCATCCGCCAGGGACTGATGGATGGGACGATCGACGCGGTGTGTTCCGATCACGCGCCGGTAGACGAGGATGCCAAGGAACTCCCCTTTCAGGAGAGTGAGCCCGGCGCCACCGGCGTCGAACTGCTCTTGCCGCTGACCCTGAAGT
>CAIXFP010000631.1 GCA_903918705.1 uncultured Pseudomonadota bacterium | reverse complement strand
GGTCTTGTCCGGGCCTATGACCAATCCGGATCGGGTCTTCAGCAGATCCGCCAATGCGGCGAACCCGCTTGGGGTCAGGGGCGCGCTCATGCCCGTGGTGCCTTCAACAAATCGCGAAGTTTCGCGGCCATGCTCTGCACCATCTCCGTGGTCACCAGATTGGGGCCGGAGACGCCGATGAACACGTCGGCACCCCGCATGGCGTCGGCCAGGCTGCGCTGTTCGGTGTCCTTGGCGAATTCCTGCTTGTGGGCGTTGAGGTCGGTCCGGCCGCTGTGGATCACGCCCTTGCTGTCCACCAGGGTCATGTGGTCCTTGTTGCCGCCCATGGCGATGAGCAAACGCATGCAGGACAGGCCGGCCGCGCCGGCGCCCAGGCACACCAGTTTGATGTCGTCGAGTTTCTTCTCCTGCACGTCGAGGGCGTTGAGCAGGCCGGCGCACATGACCACGGCGGTGCCGTGCTGGTCGTCGTGGAATACCGGGATGTCCAGGCGCGCCTTCAGCGCTTCCTCGATCTCGAAGCAGTGGGGCGCGGCGATGTCTTCCAGGTTGATGCCGCCGAAGGTGGGGGAAATGTTGACCACGGTCTCGATGAAGCTGGCCACGCTGGGGGCGGCCACTTCGATGTCAAACACGTCGATGCCGGCGAAGCGCTTGAACAGGATGCCCTTGCCTTCCATCACCGGCTTGGAGGCCAGGGGCCCCAGGTTGCCCAGGCCGAGGATGGCGGTGCCGTCGGTGATCACCGCCACCAGGTTGCCCTTGTTGGTGTAGCGGTAGGCGTTGGCCGGGTCTTTCGCGATCTGCCGCACCGGTTCCGCCACCCCCGGCGTATAGGCCAGCGAGAGGTCGTATTGGGTGGCGCAGGGCTTGGACGATTCCACGGAGATTTTTCCGGGGCGGGGAAACTCGTGGTAGTCCAGGGCTTTCTGGTTCAGGTCGCTCATGTCGTATCCTCGCAGGCGGGAAGGTGGCGGGATATTAGCTTGCTGCAATGCGGAAAAACAACGGACCGTAGCGGCATCCAACCTCCTAAAGAAACGAACGGACCCTGCCGATAAGCTCTCATTACGCCGCCACGTCCGCGGCCCGCAAACCCTTCCGGAAAGGAACCAGGTGTCCCTCCCCCTGAGCGAGCGCATCGCCGACAGTTTCAAAGCCCAATCCCACATGTTGCTGGCGGCAGGTTTGGCGGTGCTGGTCTGGCTGGTCATTTCCTGGGGATATACCGAATGGCGGCATGACCGCCATAGCGCCGAACTCGTCGCCGAAGGCAGCAGGATGGCCCGGCAGCGCGCGGAAGCTGCCGCCTTCGGCGTGCAACGCACCCTGAGCCTGATGCACGGGGTGGCGTCCCTGTTCTCGCGGCGGGGCACGGTCCGGCGACCCTTGCTCGCCCACGCGCACGATCCCGCCCTGAAACTGCCCCTCGGCGAGCGGCGCGGACGCTGGGAAGCGGCCCCCGACCTGGCCCTGCTGAACCGGGAAATGGCCCTGACCACGAAGGAATTCGGCATGGTCAGCGCGCTTTATCTGATGGACGCCCAGGGCAACTGCCTGGCCGCCAGCAATGCCGGCGAGAAGAACAGTTTCGTCGGCGCCAATTTCTCCCGCCGCGCCTATTTTCTCGAAGCCATGAACGGCCGACCGGGCAAGGAATTCGCCGTGGGCATGGTGAGCAAGAAACCGGGACTGTACTTTTCCTACCCCGCCTACCGGGACGGCCAGGTCGCCGGAGTGGTGGTGGCCAAGGTAGACCTGAACTTTCTCTCTCTCTGGCTCAAGCTGGATCAGGCTCAGGCCTTTCTGACGGACCGTTATGGCATGGTGATCCTGGCCCATGACAAATCCCTGGAAATGCACGCACTGCCCTACTCCATGGCCCACAACCTGAACGGCGAGGCCTTCCGCGCCCGCTATCGGCAAGACACCCTGCCCGACCTGGACCTGGATCGCTGGCCCGACCCCGCCCATCATGGCCTGATGGAGCTGAATCACGTTCCCCTGCCCCTGCTGCTGCAAACCCTGCCGGTGCCGGACCAGGAAGTCAGCGTGGTCCTGGCACAACCGCTGCCCGAGCTGCTGGAAGTGGATGGGGAACGCCAACGCATGTTCGTGGCTTCGGCCCTGGTGGGCAGTCTGGCCATCCTGTTGCTGGTTGGCAGCCTCATGTACCTGCGCAACATCCAGGGGGAGCGGCGCAAGCTGGACGAACTCAACAAGCACCTGGAGGAACGGGTGGCACAACGCACCACCGCCCTGGAAGAAATCGTCCAGCGCCTGCGCGAGACCGAATACGCCATGGCCCGGGTCGGCATCGGCATCCAGTGGGCCGACGCCGCCACCGGCACCTTTCTCCACGTCAATGAGCGCACTTGCGAGATGCTGGGCTACAGCTACGGCGAAATGCTGGGCATGACGGTAATGGACGTGGACCCCAACGTCCCGGGCGACGGTTTCCAGGAATTCAATGCCCCCCTGGTGGCCCAGGGCAGCGGCCGCTTCGATACCCTGCACCGGCATCGCGACGGCCATCTCATCCCGGTGGAGGTTTCCGCCTATTACACGCCCGAGACGAACGCGGCCCAGGCCCACTTCGTCGCCTTCATCAGCGACATCAGTGCCCGCAAGGAAGCCGAACAGGTTCTCCACAAAGCCAAACTGGCAGCCGAGGCCGCGAGCCAGGCGAAATCGGATTTCCTGGCCAACAAGAGCCACGAGATCCGCACCCCCATGAACGCCATCATGGGCATGACGGAACTGTGCCTGGGCACCGAGCTCTCGCCGCAGCAGCTCAACTATCTGAGCAAGATACGCGGCGCTTCCGAATCCCTGCTCTACATCATCAACGACATCCTCGACTATTCGAAGATCGAGGCGGGCAAGCTGCTGATGGAAGCGGTGCCCTTCGAGCTGGAAAGTGTGCTGGACAACCTCACCACCCTGCTGGGACGCAAGGCCGAGGAACAGGGCATAGAACTGGCCTACGAGCTGGACCCGGACCTGCGCGAACTGCTGGTGGGCGACCCGATCCGGCTGGGGCAGGTTCTGGTCAATCTGGTGGGCAATGCCCTGAAATTCTCCAGCGGCGGCACCGTGATCGTCGCCTTGCGTAGCCTCCACCGCGGCGCCGGCGAGATCGAACTGCAATGCGGCGTCAGCGACGAGGGCATCGGCCTCACACCGGCACAGCAAGGCATCCTGTTCACCGCCTTTACCCAGGCCGATTCCTCCACCACCCGGCGCTACGGCGGCACCGGCCTGGGGCTGGCCATCAGCAAGCGTCTGGTGGAGATGATGCACGGCCGCATCTGGGTGGAAAGCGAATACGGCCGCGGCAGCACCTTCCATTTCACCGTGCGCCTGGGCACCCAGCCCCGCGGCGAACGCCGCGGCCTCGACCAGCTCGCGGCCAACCTCCTGCCCTGGGCGCGGCGCCCGGTACTGGTGGTGGACGACAACCCCATCGCCCGGCGGGTGCTGCAAAGTCAGATCGCCCTGCTCGGCCTCACGGCGGAGACGGCGGCCACCGGGCAACAGGCACTGAGTGCCGTGACCCGCGCCGACGCGGCGGATTACCTCGCCTGCCTGGTGGACTGGCGCATGCCCGACATGGATGGGCTGGAGGTGATCCGGCGACTGCGCGGCCACTACGCGGGGCGCCCGGCGCCGCTGTTCATCCTGGTCACCGCCTACAGCCACGACGATGCCCTGCACGACATCGGCAGCCAGCTCGACGGCTTCATGACCAAGCCCACCTGCGCCAAGAGTCTCTATGCGGAACTGGCCGCGCCCCTGGGCCTGCCGGAACTGGCGGGCCCGGCCATGCTGGGGCGGCGCGCCGCCGACCGGGTCAGCCTGGCGCCGTTCCGCGGCGCCGACATCCTCCTGGTGGAGGACGTGGAGATCAATCAGGAAGTCATGTGCGACATCCTGCGGGGCGCCGGCCTCAGCGTGCGCATCGCCAACAACGGCCAGGAAGCCTTGCTGGCGGTGGCGGACAAGACCCCGGACTGCATCCTCATGGATTGCCAGATGCCGGTGATGGACGGCTTCGAGGCCACCCGCAAACTGCGCGAGAACCCGCTCTACCGCAACCTGCCCATCATCGCCATCACCGCCAACGTCATGGCCAGCGACCGCGAGCGCACCCAGGCGGCCGGCATGAACGCCCACATCGCCAAGCCCATCAACGTGCCGGAACTCTACGAAGTGCTCGGCACCTGGATGAAACCGCCGGCCACCCCGCCCCCCGCTCCAGTCGCCGCCCCCGGCGAAGCGACGGCGGCCCTGCCGCGGTTGCCGGGCATCGATACCACGCTGGGACTGGCCCAGACCGGGAAGCGGTCGCTGTACCTGCGCATGCTGGCCAAATTCCGCGACCAGCAGGCCCGCGCCTTCGCCACCGATTTTCGTGGCGCGCGGGAACAGGGCGACTGGCCCGTGGCGACACGCCTGGCTCATTCCCTCAAGGGCGTGGCCCGCACCCTGGGAGCCGAAACCCTGGGCCAGGCGGCCCTGGCCGTGGAAGAAGCCTGCCGGGAGCAGGACGCGGCGCGGGTGGAAGAGCGTCTGGCTCCGCTCCTGCGGGAACTGGAGCGGGTGTCGGAGGGCCTGGCGGCCTGCCCGGAACTGGCCTGACCGGCCGGCGGCTTCGGCGCCACGCCGGCGCGGGCGCCGGCGCGGCGCCCTTGCTCCCGCTCAATCCCCAGCCTGATTCCCGCAACTGCCGGGCCGCGAGTTCGGTTACCCTACGCGCCGCCCCCGAGACAGGGCAGGATCAGCTCGTTTTCATCGATTGGAGGAGTACAACCATGCGCAATACCCTAGCCCGCTCGCTACTTTCCTTGCTCGTCGCACTGTTCGCCCTCGCGGCCCAGGCCCAGGTCGCCCCGCCCGGAGCGGTCAACCCCTACCTGCAGATGATTCCGCTGCCGGTGGCCCCGATGTTGACCTTGCCTACCCTGCCCAATCTGACCGCGCTGCCCAACCTGGGCAGCCTCGCCAACAACCTGCCCTTCGCCGGCATGCCCATTCCCTTCGTCGGCTCCCTCACTCCGGCGCCGACCGTCCCCTACACCATGCGTCCCGACATCCCGCAGCAGACCAAGCGGCAGATGATGCAGATGAT
>CAIXFP010000630.1 GCA_903918705.1 uncultured Pseudomonadota bacterium | reverse complement strand
TTGGGGACAGCGGTGCCAGTGATCCGTATCAGCGCTTTGGCTGGGGCGTGCCGCCACCCAAGCAGGGCGACTACGCCTATCTGCTGCACATCGTCCGCTCACTGAAAAGCACCGGCAAGGGAGCCTGCATCCTGCCGCACGGCGTGCTGTTCCGCGGGAATGCCGAAGCCGATATCCGCCGCGCCCTGGTGCGCAAGGGCTACATGAAGGACGGCAACAAGAACCGCCTGCGGGAACAGGACATCCACCGCATCGTCGATACCTTCACCCGGCAAGACGAGAGCGACCGGCGCTACGCCCGCATGGTGCCGTTCGACGAGATCGCCGACGCCAGGAACGACTTCAACCTCAACCTGCCGCGCTACATCGACAGTACTGAGCCGGAAGACTTGCAGGACATCGACGGCCACCTGCGCGGCGGCATCCCCGAGCGCGACCTGGACGCCCTGAGCGACTACTGGCAGGTGCTGCCCGGCGTGCGCGCCGCGCTGTTTGAAACGCTGCGCCCCGGCTACGCCCACCTCAAGCTACCGCTGCCGGAGGTGAAGCCCGCCATCTTCAGCCACCCCGAATTCACCGCCTTCAACCAGGCCGCGACCCAACGCTTCGCCGACTGGCGCGCCGCCGTCACCCCGCAACTCACCGGCTTCGACCAGGGCGGCCACCCCAAGGCACTGATCGAATCCATCGCCGAGGCGCTGCTCGCCACTTTCAAGCCCGCCCCGCTGCTGGACGCCTACGACATCTACCAGCACCTGATGGACTATTGGGCCGAGACCCTACAGGACGACGCCTACCTGATCGCCGCCGACGGCTGGGTCGCCAAGCCGGCCCGCATCGTCGAAATCGACAAGAAGGGCAAGGCCAAGGACCGGGGCTGGGCCTGCGACCTGATCCCCAAGCCGTTGATCGTCGCCCGCTACTTCGCCCAGGAACAGGCCGCCATTGAGGCCAATCAGGCCGAGCTGGAAACCGCCAGCGCCAGCCTGGCCGAGCTGGAAGAGGAACACAGCGGCGAGGACGCCGCCTTCTCCGGTTACGACAGCATCACCGCCGCCGCCGTGAAGGAGCGCATCCGCGAGATCGGCCGGGACACCAGCTATGCCGACGAACTGAAAGTGCTCAAGCAGTGGCTGGGCACCAGCGAGCAGATCGCCGCGCTGAAAAGGCAGATCAAGGCCGCCGAAGCCGCGCTGGATGCGCTGGCCTACGAGAAATACCCCAAGCTCAGCGACGCCGAAATCAAGACCCTGGTAGTGGACGACAAGTGGATGGCGCGCCTGTCTGCCGCCGTGCAGGGCGAACTGGATCGCGTCTCGCAGACCTTGACCTCCCGTATCCGCGAACTGGCCGAACGCTATACCACGCCGCTGCCGCAACTCACCGACGAGGTGGCGACGCTGGCCGCCCGGGTGGAGGAACACCTCAAGCGGATGGGGGCGGTATGGAAGTGAGACCGGGATACAAGCGGACGGAGGTAGGGGTTATCCCGCAGGACTGGGGCGAAGCTCCGCTCGCATCGCTTATCGAGAAAGGCTCACGGATTACATATGGCGTCGTTAAGCCGGGCAGAAACGACATCGATGGCGTTCTATTTATTCGTGGTGGAGATATTTTTTCTGGCAGGATCAATGAAAGTCAACTAAGACGGATACCCAAAGATATCTCTGAACAGTACAAGAGGACACGCTTGTCAGGTGGTGAGATTCTGATCAGCTTGGTTGGATACCCTGGTGAAGCTGCCTTAGTTCCTCACTCTCTTGGCGGTGCGAACATTGCGCGGCAAGTAGCCTTGGTCAGACTAAACAAAGATCAGCCAATTAATCCCGAGTTCGTGTGCAAGTTTCTTCAGTCCGATGTTGGACGTCGGCAGTTACTTAAGGAGGCTATCGGATCGGCACAGCAGGTTATTAATCTGCGAGATATTCAAAAAGTTGCGGTGGCTCTTCCACCAACAGAATCCGAACAACGCGCCATCGCGGCGGCGTTGAGTGATGTGGATGCACTGCTGGGCGGGCTGGA
>CAIXFP010000629.1 GCA_903918705.1 uncultured Pseudomonadota bacterium | reverse complement strand
CGTGGCGTGGGTGAGCAGGATGACGTGGTCGGGATGGCGCGCGCGCAAGGCGCGCAGCAGCGGCGCGGCGGCCCGGGTCTCGCCCACGGATACGGCATGCAGCCAGATCAGCGGCCGTCCCGCCGTCCTCCCGGCGCCCAGGCCGAGGCGCTCGCCCCAGTGGCGCAGGTACTCCGGCTGCTTGCGGGCGCGCCGCAGCAGGTGGAGGAAGGCGAAGGGCAGGAGGAAGAGCCAGGCCAGGGAATAGAGTCGACGCATGGCGCGGATTCTAGCGGTCCGGGCAGGCGGGACGGCTGGGGCGGCGTGCTAACATCTTTCCACCTTTATTCGGGAATCCAGCCATGAAAGTCCTCGTCACCGGCGCCGCCGGCTTCATCGGCATGCACGTCGCGCAAATCCTGCTCAAGCGCGGCGATGTCGTGGTCGGCATCGACAACCTCAACGACTACTACGACCCCAATCTCAAGCTGGCGCGTCTGGAGCAGTTGAAACCCCATCCCAATTTCAAGTTCGTGCGCGGCGACATCGCCGACCGGGTGGTGGTGGAGGATCTTTTTGCCGCCGAGAAATTCAACCGCGTCATCAACCTGGCCGCCCAGCCCGGCGTGCGCTACTCGCTGAAGAACCCCTACGCCTACATCCAGACCAACCTGGTGGGCTTCGGCAATTTGCTGGAAGGCTGCCGCCACAACAACGTGGAGCATTTCGTCTACGCCAGTTCTTCGAGCGTGTATGGCGCCAACACCCACATGCCGTTCTCGGTGCATGACAACGTGGACCATCCGGTCAGCCTCTACGCCGCCAGCAAGAAGGCCAACGAGCTGATGGCCCACACCTATAGCCACCTCTACGGCCTGCCCACCACCGGCCTGCGCTACTTCACGGTGTACGGCCCTTGGGGCCGGCCGGACATGTCGCCCTGGCTGTTCACCTCCGCCATTCTGGAAGGTCGCACCATCGACGTGTTCAACCACGGCAAGATGCAGCGCGACTTCACCTACATCGACGACATCGCCGAAGGCACCGTGCGGGTGCTGGACAAGATCGCCACCCCGAACCCGGACTTCACCACCGATGCCCCCGATCCCGGCACCAGCTACGCGCCTTACCGGGTCTACAACATCGGCAACCACCAGCCGGTGGAGTTGATGACCTTCATCAAGACCATCGAGGATGCCATCGGACAGGAAGCCAGGAAGAACTACCTGCCGATGCAGCCGGGGGACGTGGTGGCCACCTATGCCAACGTCGAGGATTTGAAGCGGGACGTGGGTTTCGAGCCGAAGACGGAACTGGCGGTGGGCATCGGGAATTGGGCGAAGTGGTACCGCGAGTACACCCGCACCTAGCCGTGGCGGCGGCATGAGACTGACACCGCAACAGATCGCCATCATTCGACAGGCGACCCTGGACGCTTTTGGGACAGGATCGCTGGTGTGGTTGTTCGGTTCGCGTGTCGACGACGGCAAACGGGGAGGCGGCATCGATCTCCTGGTCGCCCCCACGCGGGAAGAGTCTGAATCGGCCACCCTCGCGCACAAGTTGCGTTTTCTCGGCCTGCTGGAGCGGCAACTGGGGGAGCGCAAGATCGACGTGATCATCAAACGATTTGGTGACACCCGCCCCATCGTCCAGATGGCGCATGAAACCGGAGCCCGGCTGTAATGAGCATGGCGCCGGAGAACTATGCGCTGCAACTGTCTTACGCTCTCTGCGGTACACATCGCGACGCCCTGCTCGAAGCCCTGGTCGATCTGCGCCTGCGCAGCCTGGCTGATGCGGACCTGGAACACCTGAGCAAAGACGACCGCCGCCTGTTCGACCAATTCGCCTACAGCTATACCCGGCTGCAAGACGATCTGGGCGCCAAGCTGATGCCGGCGGCGCTGCGCGCCCTTGGCGAGGAAGTCTCCGCCATGTCCGTGCTCGACTGCCCGAACCGCCTGGAGCAACTCGGCTGGATGCCATCTGCCGACGAATGGACCGTCCTGCGCCGCATTCGCAATGAATTTACCCATGATTACCCGGAGACCACGGCGGAGTGGTTCAGCCGGTTACAACTGGCCATCGCATCCGCGCGCAGGGCGCTGGGAATCCTGAGCGGCATCAGTCAGCAAATCGACAGGCGGTTTCCGGAGTTGCGTCCATGACGGAGCAAGCGACTCCGGTACGGTGCCAGCGGCGCGAGGTCGAGGCCATGATTGCGGCGGTCATGCGGGGAGCCGCTTCTGATCTGGCCGGACATTTCCTGCTTGGCTCGCGTGCTCGTGGCGGCCATCGGCCGCGTTCCGACTTCGATGTGGATGTGGCGGGCGAAGTAGCATTGCCTGCCGAGGTGTATTTCAGTTTTGAAGGCAGACTGGCGAGTCGTGATGTGGAGAATGCGGGATGTATCCAGTCCTTCGAGTTTGGGTTTGAACCGGCCTGGAATATCATTTGCGACGCGTCGCACGTCGATGCAGCCAGACGAGCACTGGAAATCTCCACCGAATTGCCGGATTCATTCTCCGCGCTGCAATCGCACAAGGATCGACTTGTGGAGGTGGGCCAATGAATGCGGCGGACAGTGAGGAATTGAAACGCGACGTCGGCTTCGAGCGGAAGTCCGAACTGACACTGGGGATTGGGCGAAGTGGTTTCGGCTATATACCGATCAGGCCTGACCCGGAGCTGTAATCCACGGGGGTGGCTTTCCTCAGCCCATCTGTTTAGCGGGCACGGAAGCCTGTGAAGCGAACTTGATCGTGGGTCGCCTACGCCCGTTGTTGCAACCCTTGCGCCAGACCCTGGAGCGGCTGCATCCGGACAATTACCGCATCGCTCGCGCGGCATTGTGGGTTGGGTTGTTCACCATCGCCGCAAAATTGGTCGTCGCCGGCAAGGAAATTGCCGTGGCCTGGCGCTTTGGTCGAGGTGCGGAAGTCGATGCCTACAACCTGGCGTTGACGCTTGCCACCTGGTTACCCATGACATTGGTATCGGTGATGACGGTCGTGCTGGTGCCGGTGCTGACTGCACTGCACAGTGCGGGTGAAACCCAACGCAGGCGCTTCCTCGCGGAATTCAACGGCATCGCGCTATGGGGAGCGCTATGTGCCATGTTGTCGGCAGGGTTGTTCGGCGTCTGGGGGGTGTCCTTATATGCCAGCGGCATGGACTCCGCCACAATCGCGCTGGCACGGCACATGTTGCTCTCTTTCATCCCACTCTCGGCCATGACGGTTATGGCCGGTGTTTACACGGTGCGCTTGCAGGCCAACCATGATCATCGTTATGTCCTGGCGGAGGCTCTCCCCTACCTTGGCGTTTTGTCATGCTTGTTGATATGGCGGGGCACGGGTAGTTGGATCCTGATTGTCGGCACTTTGCTTGGTGCTGCAATTCAAGTCTTATGGCTAGTGCGGATTGGCTGGAAAAATGATGGCGCACGAATTGAATGTCGCGCACATCGCTTATCTCTTGAATGGCGGGCTATCCGGAGGGCCGGTTTGGTAATGGGTGTGGGACAGTTTGCCATGAGTTTTGCCGGTCCAGTCGACCAGTATTTCGCCGCCGGTCTCGGTCCGGGCATGGTGGCAACTCTGGGCTACGCCAATCGCATCGTGGCCCTTGGCATGACCTTGGGTGCCACGGTGATTTCAAGGTCAACCTTGACCATATTCGCGGAGGGCATCAACACGGGAGAGGCGAAGCGAATTCAACGTGGCGCGCTTAACTGGGCCGCCGCAATGGGGTTGCTGGGAGCCTTGGCCGCTCTGCTGTTATGGCTTACTGCCCATGGGCTCGTTACGTTGTTGTTCGAGCGCGGGGCATTCACCAGCGCGGATACGAACAGTGTCGCGGAAACGTTGCGTGTCGGCATCTGGCAGTTGCCATTTTTCATGTCCGGCATGGTCTTGGTTTCGTTTCTGGCCGGTGCCAGGCGCTACCGCGACATCAGCTTGATCGCAATGACCATTATTGTGTGCAAATGTGGTGGAAATTATTTTTTATCGCTCTCGTTTGGTTTACCAGGTGTAATGTTTGCGAGTGTTGCGATGTATGCAATGTCGGCAGCACTATGCTGGGTTGCGGTCGGAAAAATATGAATAGTGGCGCGCATCATGGAACAAACTAAAATTTGGGATCATTTTCAGGTCGATGATCAAGTCGGCGAGGTTGCATTCGACTCGCGACCTCGCTATGCGTTCCTTGCCCGTCATGTCGGACGGAAAGACAGGACACTCAATATCGGAGTAGGGCGTGGCGGATTGGAGGAGATGCTTCAGCGGAAAGGTGTGCAGATCAGTTGTCTCGATCCGTCCGCCGCAAGTATTGAGCGAATGCGCGACCTTTTTGGATTGGGTGATCATGCCGTAACTGGGTGCGTGGAATCCATTCCATTTCCGGACGACTCTTTCGATCTCGTCATCGTGAGCGAGGTGCTGGAGCACTTGAACAATACGTCTCTGGTGATGGCGCTTAATGAAATACACCGGGTATTGAGGCACGGCG
>CAIXFP010000628.1 GCA_903918705.1 uncultured Pseudomonadota bacterium | reverse complement strand
GGACATCCTCTCCGCCCTGGAAATGGCGCTCGCTGGCAAGCTCGGCACGGTGCCTGGGGAGATGCGGCGCTGGCTAGAGTCCCTAAGCCGGTTTCCGGAGGTCAGCTTGGAAGACCTGCGTTCCGGCGCGCCGGCGCGCAAACCCGCTAAGTCGGCGCCGCCTTCCCCTGCTCCGTACAACGGGCCGAGCAACGAGCAAGGCACTTCCAGCCAGGCGAGCCTTGCGCTGGGCGAAGATGCTGCGTCGGTATCCATGATTGGCCCGGAATCCGTGGCGGCACCCGCTGATAGTGCGGCGGTGGTGGAGCAAACCGCAGTTGCCACCCCCGTCGTGTCCGCCCCGCTGGCATTCGCTGCACCAGCCACGCCCCTGGAAGCCGCAAGCGCCTTCGCCCAGTCGGCCCAGGTCGCAGAGTGTCTGCGCGTGTGCCCCGCAGTATCGGCTGGGTTCTATATCGAGATACCCGCCCCCAAACTCGATATGGGCAAGGAGCGCCCAACACACCCCCATCGAATCATCGCCTGGCAATTGCTGGCGGTGCTATCCGGGCAGTGGGATGAATCCACCTGCAGATCACTGCCGGCGGGCTCGTTATGGCGGCGAATGCGCCTGTGCGAGGGCGGCCTGGATGCCGATGCCCTGCCCATGTTGTTGCAAGACCAACTGATGGTGGACATCGGTGGCCAGGGCATCACGCCGGGCGCGGAAGGCCTCGGCTGGGGTCCGTCTGTCCACGTGGGATTGGTGGTCGGGTTGTTGACCGATCCGGATTGCGCCGGCGCGCTATCCGGGCTTCTTCTCCACTTCGCGAAGCGGGGAAGCGGATGAGCCGCATCGGCATCGACTCCCCCGACCTGGGTTTCAGGGTGCTGTGCTACCTCATCGAACTGGCCGAGTCCGGCGAACTCGACCCGCTCATCCAGGCCGGTTTCTCCGCGGAAACCCTATCGGCGCTACGTGAGATGCCGGTCGGTGAAATCAACCGCATGGCCGGGACACTGGGCTTGTTCGATCTGGGTGTGAATGTCCCGCGCATCACGGCGGCCCTGTCGGCCAGGATGGGTCTGCGTGCCGATTCGGAAGACCTGACTTATCTCGCCAAAGCGGGAGCGACCGCCGTGATGCTGGCTGAATGCTTCCGAATCACGATCGGGGATGCCGAGGCCCATTTGCGCACCCTGACGCCCTCCCGGCGTTCCGGCCGTCCCAGCATGCCTGACGGGGGGACGCGCGACGCCATCCACCAGTGGTGGGCCGTGCATCAGTCCCTGCCGCCGCGCCAGCGCTGGATCGCCTTGCACCAGCACTGGCCACGCTTCTCCCTGGCGTCCCTGTACGCCGTCATCAACGAATTCAACCTGTGAGGTGACACCATGAAACCACGTGCCTTGAAAGCCGATTGCGAGACCCCTACCCAGGGCTTGCGCCCTTCCCAGATGATGGTGATCTTCGATGAACCCATCATCGCCCAGCGCTGGGCGGTCAGCGCGACCGGCAGCATCACCGCCGCCGTGATGATTTCGTATGCCCTGCAACTGAGCCAGCTGCTCCAGAACCAGAATGACGGCTGGTTCGCGAAGACCATCAAGGCGTGGCAGGAGGAAGTCGGACTATCCAGGACGGAACAGGAAACCGCGCGAGGAAGGTTGCTGGAACTGGGCCTGCTCAAGGAGCGGCGAGTCGGGATGCCCGCGCGGCTGGAAT
>CAIXFP010000627.1 GCA_903918705.1 uncultured Pseudomonadota bacterium | reverse complement strand
GATCTGTTCCGCGCGCATGGCCGCCACGACCGAGTCATAGCGATGGGCATCTTCAGCCTTAGCGGCGCCGAAGATGGCGGAGCCGGCGACGAAGGTGTCCACGCCCGCCTTGGCCACTTCGCAGATGTTGCCGGGGCCGACGCCGCCGTCGATCTCCAGGCGGCAGTTGTAGCCGCCGGCGGCGATCATGGCGCGCACTTTGCGGGCCTTGTCGAGGACGTAGGGGATGAACTTCTGGCCGCCGAAGCCGGGGTTCACCGACATCAGCAGCACCATGTCAAGCTTGGGCAGCATGTATTCGAGGACGTCGAGCGGGGTGGCCGGGTTGAACACCAGGCCGGCCTTGCAGCCGCTTTCCTTGATCAGGCCGATGGTGCGGTCCACATGTTCGGAAGCTTCCGGGTGGAAGGTGATGTAGGTGGCACCGGCCTTGGCGAAATCGGGAATGATGCGGTCCACCGGCTTCACCATCAGGTGCACGTCGATGGGGGCGGTGACCCCGTGCTTGCGCAAGGCTTCGCACACCAGCGGGCCGATGGTCAGATTGGGCACGTAGTGGTTGTCCATCACGTCGAAGTGGACGATGTCGGCGCCGGCGGCCAGCACGTTGTCGACTTCCTCGCCCAGTCGGGCGAAGTTGGCGGAAAGGATGGAGGGGGCAATCTGGTAATCGGCCATGATGGTTTTCCTGGTCTGATGAGAAATATGAATCCGCGAATTCTACCCGCCCGTCCCGCGCACTGGACAGGGCTGGTTGATTCGTGTGCAATCCCCGACCGCATGACCAATCCCCCCGCCGCTGAGTAACCATGGCCGACAGCAGGAAACTCCACATCACCGTCACGACGCGAACCCAATTCATTCCGGAGCAATCCGACGAGGGGGCGGATCGATTCGTGTTCGCCTACACCGTCACCATCCTCAACACCGGCCAGGTAGCTGCGCAACTCATATCCCGCCACTGGCTCATCACCGATGCGCACCAGAAGGTGCAGGAAGTGCGCGGCCTCGGCGTGGTGGGTGAGCAGCCGTTGCTGAAGCCGGGCGAGCAGTTCGAGTACACCAGCGGCACTGCCATCGCCACGCCGGTGGGTGCGATGAAAGGCAGTTACCAGATGGTGGCGGAGGACGGTAGCCAGTTCGAAGCCGAGGTACCTGAATTCATCTTGTCCGTTCCGCGCGTCCTGCACTGATGCGCGCGGCAGTCCTGATAGGCGTCCTGGCGTTGCTGGCAGGGTGCGGGCAGTTGCCGGAGAAGCCGGCCGGATCCGGGACACCGCCATCGCCTGTGGTCGTTCCGCCCCAGCCTCCCACACCCTTGCAGCTTCCCAAGCCGGTGCCAGCGCCGCCGCTGGCCTTGTCGGCGCCCGCTATCCCGGTGGTGACGCCCGCGGCCGAAGCGCCTGCGGCGGAGCCCGTCCTGACTCTGCCTCCAGAAGAGCCCGCCCGGCCGGTTCCCGTCGCCATGCCCTGGCTCAAGCTGGTTGCCTGGTGGCAACTACCGGGTTGGCACGACGATGATCTGACCCTGGCGTGGCCGGCATGGTTGCAATCCTGCCGCGGTTTGCGCGGCAATCCGGCCTGGAGCGGTGTCTGCCAGGCCGCGCTGCAACTGTCGGCATTGCCGGAGAGCGGCGAAATTCGAGCTTACCTGGAAAAACATTTTCAGGCCTGGCAGATCAGCCAGAGCGAGGGCGGCGGCGACGGCCTGATCACCGGCTACTACGAGCCCCTGCTGCATGGCAGTCGTGTGCCCACAGCACGTTACCGTTTCCCCGTCTACGGTCCGCCCGAGGACATGTTGGTGGTGGACCTGTCCGCTCTATATCCGGAGTTGAAGAACCTGCGCCTGCGCGGCCGCCTGCAAGGCAACAAGGTGGTGCCCTACTGGAGTCGGGCGGAGATCGAGGCCGGCGCGGCGCCGGTTCGCGGCAAGGAACTCCTGTGGGTGGATGATCCAGTGGAACTGTTCTTCCTGCAGGTTCAGGGCTCCGGTCGCATTCGCCTGGACGATGGCGCCGGCAAGAACGGAGAAATCGTCCGTATCGGTTTCGCCGACCAGAACGGACACCCCTACCACTCCATCGGCAAGTGGTTGATCGAAAAAGGCGAGATCACGCCGGACAAGGCTTCCATGCAGGGCATCAAGGAGTGGGGCCGGAAGAATCCGGAACGCCTGCCGGAATTGCTCGCTACCAATCCCAGCTACGTCTTTTTCCGGGAAATGCCCAATCCCGCGCCGGGTCAGGGAAATGGTCCCCTGGGGGCGCTGGGGGTGCCCCTGACCAGTGAACGCAGTATCGCGGTCGACCCGCGTGGCATTCCATTGGGGGCGCCGGTGTGGCTTTCCACCACCTACCCCAATGCCAGAGAAACCCTGAACCGCCTGGTGCTGGCTCAGGATACCGGCAGCGCCATCCATGGCAACGTGCGTGCCGATTTCTTTTGGGGCTTCGGCGAGGAGGCGGGGGCGTCAGGCCGGCGCCATGAAGCAGAAGGGGCGCATGTGGCTGCTGTTGCCGCGGGATTACCCTATCATAGTGAGCGGCAAGTGATGCCAGGCAGGGAGAGCCGTCTGGATTTCTCAGCCTTGCATGTTTCGCCCGGTTCCCGATACGGGCACTCCGGTCTAGAGTGAGCGCATGGATCCCACCACTGCTATCTCCGCTTCCGTCGCCGCCACCCAGAATCAAGTCGGGGTGGCCGTGTTGCGCCAGGCGTTCCAGAGCCAGCAACAGCTCATCGCCATCCTGGCTCAAAGTGCTGTTCCCGTCGCAGCCGGCAGCAACCCCCCGCACCTCGGCCACCAGATCGATACCTACGCGTGATTCGCTGCAAGGGGTGCTGGCTGTACGATGTATTCATCAAATACGACAAATACAATTATTACTTGTGGCTATTTGTTGTTTTTGCTATAAATGGCTCGTCTCGGGTCGAGATCAAGGGCAAACCCGCCGAAAGGCGGAGACGCAAAGCCACGGACCTAAGGCCAGCGCGGGTCAGAAAGCGCAGGCAACGGCAGCCGGGCTGCATCTCGGAACGCGCGAAACTTCGGGTGTCGCATCGGTCGCCCTTCTCGCCGCTCCATAGCATCCTTATCCGACCAGTTCGGTTAAAGTTATTTGCAAGGAGCGGCAGCATGAAACACCTTTCTTCCGGTTCCATCTCTCGCCAGACGGGCTTCAGCATCCTGGAAGTGCTGATTTCCATGGTGGTACTGTCCACCGGGCTGCTCGCCGTGGCCAATCTCCAGGTCACGGCGTTGCGCGGCAATCAGAGCGCGTATCTGGCTTCCCTGGCTGCGCAACAGGCGCAGGACATGGCCGAGCGTATGAATGCCAACCCGGTCGGGGTCTCCGCCAACCAATATGACGCGGTGGATACCACTATTCCCGCTGTGCCGGTGGATTGCCAAAGCGCGACATGTACCCCGGCGCAACTGGCTGTGTATGACCACAGTCGCTGGAATACTGCCAACCAGACCTTGCTGCCTGGTGGTGCCGGTGTGGTTCATCACGATGCCGCCAGCGGCATATTCCTGATCGGCGTGCGCTGGTCCGACAAGCAGTTGGCCGGTGCCAACGGCTGGCAGGCGGGTTCCGCTGCGGCGACTGTTTGTGGCGCGCCCCAAGCCAATACCCGCTGCTTTCTTTTGAGACACGTGGCGTGACAACTTCCTGCCGCCACGAATTCGGCCTGTCATTGGTCGAATTCATGGTGGCGCTCGGCATCGGTCTGCTCCTGACCGTCACGATCGGCTACATCTTTTCCGGAAGCCTGCAGATATTCCGGGTCCAGGACGAAAACGCCCGGATCCAGGAGTCCGGGCGATTCATCCTGGATACCCTGGGGCGGCAGATTTCCCAGGCGGGCTATACGGCCATATCCAGTGATTACAGTGACCCGAAAATTGATTTCACTGGCACGCCCATTACCGGCGAGCATGGCGTTGTCGCGGTGCGCACGGGCGAACGCAAGAGCGGCAGCGATTACCTTGCGGTGAGTTTCGATTCCAGCATTGATTGCCAGGGCAATGGGGTCGCCAGCGGCACGACAATGAATGAGTTTTACCTCAACAACCGCGATCAGTTGCTCTGCGCCAGCAACGGCGGCACCGGCGCGGCACTGGCCGAGGGCGTGGAAACCTTCCAGGTTGTTTACGGCGTTGATACCGATGGCGACCTTAGCGTCGACCGTTTTTACGCCACGCCACCCGACTGGAGCCAGGTCATGACCGTCCGCGTGTGTGTGGTGGTGCATGCCTTCAGTGCGGGGACCAGCACGGAGGCGCAAAAGTACCAGGATTGTTCCGGTGTCACCCGGATTGCGCCCGATACCCGATTGCGCCGCGTTTTCAGCGCCTCCTTCCAACTGCGCAACCGTGGAACCTGAGCGGTTCCAACTTGGTAATGAAGTCTACAGAACGCAGCTCATGGTGATCTGAGTCGGCATGGTTTGTCGGTAACGGCGGAATCCGTTATCGACCGAGTCTCTGGTGTCGATGTGTTTATGCCATAAATGACAATAAAAATTTCTCATTGACATTTTTGTAGGATTTGTTATAAAGACACCATCTCGGGTCGAGATCAAGGGCAAAACCACCGAAAGGCGGCGACGCAAAGCTACGGACCTAAAGCGGAAGCAACGCAATGGTAGCCGGGCTGCATCTCGGAACGCGCGATGTCATCGGCATCGAACATGGCGGTAGAGTGTTCGATCTCAGCTTCGCCGCTCCTACGCATCCTTAATCCGACCGGGTCGGACAACGGTTTGCAACAGGAGCGACGCCATGAAATACCCCGCCAGACAGTTCAGCAACAGCCCGAAACAACAACGCGGCATGTCCCTGATCACCAGCCTGATCTTCCTGGGCGTGCTGACCACTCTGGGTTACTCTTCCATCACCACTTCCTTCATGCAGGAACGCATGAGCGGCGCCTGGCAGGATCACAAGCTCGCCAGCGAGGCAGCGGAAATGGCGTTGCGCGATGCCGAGACGTATCTCTCCACTTCCGTAACCGGTCTCACCGGCTTCAATCGCGAGTGCGCCAGCGGTCTTTGCTACAACGGCCCACAAGGTTATGCCGTGAATACGCCGGCAGGTATGGCCAGCGATGTCTGGAAGACTAATGGAATCTTTACGAATGCCGATAAGTCCATCCAGTACGGACAGTTGACCGGTGCCACCGGTATCGTGGGCGTCGCGCAACAGCCGAGTTATGTGATCGAAGGTTTCCACAAGCAGACCTCCGGCCAGGCCGACAGCATCTACTACCGCATCACGGTGCGCGCGGTAGGTTCCCTTCCTGGTACGGCGGTGACCATGCAGGAAATCTACCGGGCCTGAGGAGTGGATGATGGGATCGTTCTGGAAGATGGTGGGGCGTTGGGCACGTTACGTTTTGCCCAACCTACTGTGGTTGTCGATGGCACCGGCGCACGCCCTTAATCTCGCCACGGCGCCCCTGTTCATCAGTTCCACCATTCCTCCCAAGGTGATGCTGGATGTGTCCAAGGATCAGCAACTTTTCAAGAAGGCCTACAACGACTATTCCGACCTGGATGGCGATGGTCAGCTGGATACGACCTATAAAAACTCCATCGACTACTACGGCTATTTCGACCCATACAAGTGTTACAACTACTCCACCGCCAACCTGCGCTTCGAGCCCGCCGCCAATACCAGCAATAAATACTGTTCCGGCCAGTGGAGCGGCAACTTCCTCAACTGGGCCACCATGACCCGCATGGACGCGGTGCGCAAGCTGCTCTACGGCGGCCTGCGTTCCACCGACCAGAGTTACGCCGCCGGTGGCGCCAACGCCATCACCGTGCTGGAGCGCTCCTACCTGCCCACCGACGCCCATTCCTTCGCCAAGTATTACAACGGCAGCGACATCAGCAGCCTCACGCCTTTTAATCTGTCCGCCTCGCCCAGCGTGGTGGGCAGTCTCAGCAGCTTGGCGATCCCAGCCAGCACGCCGGCGGTACTTACCTTCTCGCCGACCTCCACCACCGGTTTCGCCTACGGCGACCAGGTGGTGATACGCGACCCGACACCTGGCTCGAACAAGTACATGATGGGCGCCGTCAGCTGCGTCAACGGCACCGGCATAAAAATGTACAACACGTTGGTTTCCAACGCCAATTCCTGCTCCTCCGGTCAGATCAAGGTCGTAGTGGAGCAGGTTCACGGCAGCGGGTCCCCTGGTTCCAACTGGAATATCGAGAATTGGACCCAGACCGGCATCACCCTGTGCAACACCACCCTGGGTTCCTCCACCTCGACTTCGCAAAACAACACCAATCCTCCGTTGATTCGCGTCGCCAAGGGCAACTTCGCTCTGTGGTCGGCCAACGAGCGCTGGCAATGCCTGTGGCGGGAAGAACTGGCCTCTGCCAGCCCGGCCGAGAATACCGACAGCCTTTCCGGCGCCACTGGTGCCAACGGCAATCGCGCCGCGCTGACTGGCCTTTACGCCAGCAGCCTGTCGCCCAACAAGACCACGGTTGCCAGCGGCCGCATCGCCAACGGCCAGGGTTCTTACGACTACGTGGCGCGGGTGAAGGCCTGCGTGCCCGGCCAGCTCGGCACGGAGCGCTGCAAGCAGTACACCAGCGGCGACACCAAGCCCATCGGCTTGTTGCAGTACTACGGCGACAGCGGCCAGTTGCAATTCGGCCTGATGACCGGCAGCTATACCAAGAACATCTCCGGCGGGGTGTTGCGCAAGAATGTCGGCCCCTTGAGCGACGAGATCAACATCAGCACGGACGGCACCTTCGTACAGCCGGCCACCCCGCCCGGCAGCCCGCGCAGCACGACGTCGGCAGCCACCCCGGCGGGCATCATCAATAGCCTCAACTACCTGCGCATCTACGGCTACAACTACGGCGACGGCACCTATCTCAACGCCGCCGGGGACAACTGCTCCTGGCAACTTACCAGCATCACGGAGAACAGTTGCACCAGCTGGGGCAATCCCATGTCCGAGGTCTACTACGAATCCCTGCGCTATTACGCGGGCGCCGGTGCCAGCAGTGGCTACGGTTATACGAACAGCGGCAGCAAGGACAACCTCCTGGGCCTGCCGCTGGCCACCTGGAGCGATCCGCTGGCTAGCAGCAACTACTGTGCGCCACTCAACGTGGTCATGTTCAACGCCAGCGTTTCCAGTTACGACAGCGACCTGGGCAGTACCGTGATGAGCGCTATCGGCAGCGGCAGCACCGCCGCCGCCCTCACCAACACGGTGGGGGCCAGTGAAGGGCTCAATGGCCACAGTTTTTTCATGGGCATGAACGGCAGCGACAACAACGAACTGTGCAGCGCGAAAACCCTCAATTCCCTCGGGAGCGCTTCCGGCATCTGCCCGGAAGGCCCCACTGTTCAGGGTTCCTGGCTTATGGACGGCCTCGCCTACGTGTCGCATACCCAACGCATTCGCAGCAACCTTACGGTCCCCTCGACCGATGTCAAATCGTTGAAGGTCAATACCTACGGCGTTCAGTTGGCCACCAATGTGCCGCAGATTCGCATCGCCCTTTCCGGCGAGACCACGCCGCGCGCGATCCTGCAACCCGCTTATCGACTATTCAATACGGCCCCCCAGGGCGGTGGCCAGTTGGTGGACATGCAGATCGTCTACCAGTCCGCCACCACCAGCACGGCAGACGGCATGGTCTATCTCAACTGGGACGATAGCGAACAGGGTGGCGATTACGACCAGGACGTCTGGGGCGTGCTTTCCTGGCATCTGGACAAGAACGCCAACACCCTGACCGTTACCACCAATGTCATCGCCGATTCGACGGTCAACCCCCAGGGGTTCGGCTACATCGTCAGCGGTACCACCCAGGATGGGCCGCATTTCCATTCCGGCATCTACGGCTTCAATTTCACCGATCCCGCCGGCATCCACGTCAGCCCGGCCACAAACGTGAACGGCACCGGCGGTTGCAGCAATTGCCAGGATACCAATGCCGCCACCACCGCCACCTACACCCTGGGTTCTGGCACCGCGGCAACACTTCAGGATCCGCTTTGGTACGCCGCCAAGTGGGGTGGTTTCAGCGACAGCAACGGCAACAATCTGCCCGATCTCGCCAGCGAGTGGGACAGCCGCACCAGCAGCGGCGACTATGGCAACGACGGCATTCCCGACAACTATTTTCTGGTGTCCAACCCCCTGGGCCTGGACCAGGCTCTCGACCGCACCTTTACCGCCATCCTGGAGACCGCCGCCGCCAGCGCCGTGACCACCAACTCCACCTCGATCCGAACCAACAGCCGTCTCTATCAGGCGCGTTTCAATGCCAATGGCTGGAGCGGGCAACTCCAGTCCTACGTGGTGGCCGAGAATGGCACGGTGGCCAACGCCTCGGAATGGGATGCTTCCGTCATCCTGCGCAGCCTGGTCGGCAGCAGCAGCGATTACCGCACCCTCATCACCTACGGCAGCGCCAGCCACGGTGGACTGCCCTTCACCTGGAGCGGACTTTCCGGCCAGACCGCGCAACTCGCCGCCCTCAACACCAGTGCGGCGGGTAGCGTCGACAACCGCGGTTCCGACCGGGTCGGCTGGCTGCGTGGCCAGACCCAGTTCGAGGGTAAGTCCGCAAGCCAGTTGCGCCAGCGGTCAGCCGGCCCTCTGGGCGACATCGTCGCCTCCAACCCCCTCTATGTGGGCCCGCCGGCCGCCGGTTACTCCGATGTGGATTACACTGGTTACAGTGCCTTCGCCAGCACCTGGCGCAGCCGCACTCCCGTCGTCTGGGTGGGTGCCAACGATGGCTTCCTGCATGGCTTCAACGTCAATGTGGGTAACGCCAACGTCGGCAAGGAAGTCCTCGGCTACCTGCCTTCCCCGCTTTATTCCAATCTGAGCCAACTCACCGCCCAGGGCTACAGCCATGCCTATTTCGTCGACGGCAGCCCGATGGCTGCCGACGCAGTGGTGGGCGGCGCCTGGAAGACCGTGCTGGTGGGTGGCCTTAATGGCGGCGGCAAGGGGTATTTCGCCCTGGACGTCACCGATCCGGACACCAGTTTCATCCAGACCCGCGCCTCCAGCCTGGCTCTGTGGGAGTTCACCGCCAACGACGATGCCGATCTCGGCTACACCTACAACTGGCCGACGAAGAACATTGCCAGCGGCCAATCGCGCCAGATTGTGCGCATGAACGACGGGCGCTGGGCCGTGATCGTCGGCAACGGCTACAACAGCACCGCCGGCAAAGCCGCCCTGTTCATCCTGTTCCTCGACGGCGGCACCGACGGCAGTTGGACCGGATCCGGCGACTACATCAAGCTGGTGGCCGAATCTTCCAGCGGTAGCAACGGCCTCTCCACCCCGGTGCCGTTCGATCTCAACGGCGACGGCAAGGTTGATGTGATCTATGCCGGCGACCTCAAGGGCAACCTCTGGAAGTTCGACGTCTCTTCGTCGACGCCCTCCCAGTGGCAGGTCGCCTTGTCCGGACGTGCACTTTTTACCGCCAAGGACGCTAGCGGCAATGCCCAGCCCATCCTGTCACCACCGGAAATTACCCAGCACAAGTTGGGTGGTGCCTTGCTTCTCTTCGGCACCGGCAAATACCTGGAGGCCGCCGACTCCAGCAACACCGCCGTGCAGACTTTCTACGGGGTCTGGGACCGCACCGGAGCGCCCGGCACGACCGGCGTGCTCAGTGGTTCCCCCATCCCGGGGAGGCAATGGCTCCAGGCCCAGTCCGTCACCGAATACGCTGCCGGCAGCACCATCAACGGCGCCACCATCAACGTCGGCGTGCGCATCCCCACCGGTTCGCCGGTGGTCTGGTGCAATGCCGGGGAACTCGGCAACTGCCAGAACAGCAGCGGCACACCCACCGCCTATCTGGGCTGGCGACTGGATCTGCCCAGCAGTGGCGAGCGCCTGACTGGCGTTCCGCAGTTGCTCAACGGCGTCATCTATTTCAACACCTTCATCCCCAGTCCCGCCGCCTGCGATCATGGCGGCGACGGCTGGCTGATGGCCCTGGATTACGCCAACGGCACCGTGCTTCCCTATCCGCCTTTCGATACCAATGGCGACGGTATCCTGAGCCCCAGCAGCGATGTCCGGGGCGGCGGCATCAAGATCGGTGCCGCTCTGGGGGGCGCCACCTTCCTGCGCTCCACCAGCAAGTCCAGTCCGGGCGTCACCCTGCTCAACCGGCTCACCGGCGACATCATGTCCGTCGAAACCAATCTCGGCCCGGGCAATGCCGGGCGGGTGACCTGGCATGAAATCGTCGAGTAGGAGGCCCCTCCCGGATCGAAACTGTTCCGGCCCGCGGCAGGAATTACCCTTGCCGCGCCATCAACCCGAGGAATCGAGATGCGAACCCGCGGAAACTCCGAACCGGAATCCACATACCGCAGGCTGATCGCCGCCATCGCGGCTGGCGAGGATGTCTTTCTCAGCCGATATGGCTATGGCTTGCTGGTGGCAAGTTTGCTACCCGTCACGCAACACACGTCGAGTCCCCCGCGCCGGGGCGAGGCCGGCATGGGACTCGGCCCGGCGCAGGGAGTGTGCGGAGATCTGCTCTCGCCCCTGGATTGACCCCGGGCGGTTAGATCGCTCTCCTCCAGGTCGTGCCGGATTCCCTTAGATAGGGATTGCCCCGTGGGGTGTCGGGATGGCTGTAGACAGCCGGCGTCGCCACCGGTTTCAGTGCCGGGTAGCTGGCGGGGTTGGCCAGGGCCTTGGCCCAGTTCGACACGGTTTCCGGGTCCAGCACCTTCCTCAGCAGTTCCTGGGTATCCGGCTGCAATGGCGCCGCCAGCCATTTGCCCCAGGTTTCCGGATTGACTGCTTCACCCAGGAGTTTCCATGGACGTTCATCCAGGGGCAGCATGGCCCAGCGCATGGCGCGGCCGGGATCGAACAGGATGGCGTTGACCGCGGTGTAATAGTCCGGCTCCCCCGCCGCCTTGGCCCATTTGGCATAGATGCCGGGATCGCCCCATTCCAGGTAATTCTTCGCGGTGCCCGGGTCCAGAATGCTGGTCAAAGTCCGCACGTAGGATTGCGGGTCCAGTCCGCGGTGCGCGAATTCCAGCCAGATGCCGGGATCGCTGAAGACATCCAGCCATTGCAGGAAATTGCGCGGTGACTTGAAAGCCCAGCCGTTGCGGGTGAAATCGGTGCAGCGGTCGGCAAAGCGGGTGGTGGAGGTCGCGGGCGCGGCGGAGGCAACCGGTGCAATGGAAACGGGCGAAGTGTCGTCAGCCTGGGCCAGGCTGGTACAGAGCAGAGTGGTGGCCAATAGGATCTTGTTCACGGCGGGTACGGTGGTGGTGAATGGAGGCAGACCACGGTGTGGGCATAAAGTTGCCGCGGCGTTTGCGCCAGGGTAGTCGATATTCCCCGCGCGGCACGGACTTTACTTTTCTCCCCACAAAGGGCGTGAGCGTCGAGCCCGCTCGTGCCGTCCCGGCCAGCAGGGGGCCTTCCGGAGTCCTCCCAGCCAGGGCCCGAGCGGCCTACCTGCCTGTGCTCAAGCCGCCGTGACTCACGGTGGGGCTACTGGTTGGCGTGGTCGTCAGGGCAGGTTGAAGACTGCATGGATGCCCCAGATTCGCATGGTCTGCTGCGAACCCGGGTAACGTACCTGTCCCGCGACGATGCCGTTGCGCAGAAAGGCGCTATAGGGGGTGGAGCCGTATTGCTGGTCGTGCAGGGCATAGGACAGGCTGAAGGCCACCCGGGGCGTGTACCGCCAGACTGCGGCGGTTTCCAGTTCATAACCGTTGGCGGGACGTGGATGGAGCGTGGCGGGATCGCCATAGCCGTGATAGTCGACGTTCAGCGATGCCCGCAGGCCGCGTTCCCCTCGAGCCTGGGCCGTGAGTTCCAGACGTGAGTTGAATTGGTAGCCCACCTGGACCCCGGCCCTTGCATATTGCCAAGTCATGTTCTCCGTTAGTGGGCCGGAGAAAAATGTGGGCTGGATGTCCCGGTCGATCTGGCGGACGCCGGCACCGATGCCAGCTGACCCGCGCCATGGACCGGAAGTACGAATCTCGTGTGCATACTCCAGCGCGGTGTCCTGCAGCGAGAGCACGGTCGTGGTCGTTATGGGTAGTCCGATCTGGGTGGAGCCTCGGTATTCGAGCAGCCCGTCGATCTGGCTGATACGCAGGGCCAGGGTATTCGCCCCCGTTACCACGCCGGCGCGCAGGCACAGCCCCTGCAGGCGGCCTTTCTCCTCATCGGCCAGTGCGCCGGATTCGAAACGCTCGCTCGCCCGGTAGCTCACATCGATCGGCGCGACGTCTACCAGCACGCTCCGGGCCTGCACAGGTGCCACGGTGGCGGTGGCGACGACTATCAGGAAGCCGCCGCGCCAGGGCGATTTCAAGCCGACTGGCCTGTTGCATGTGTGGGTCAACATGGTTTTCCTGGCCTCGGATAGAAAAAACGCCCGAGGCGCGTTGCTGCCCCGGGCGTCAATTCGGGCTACGTTCAGAAATAGTAGCTGTTCGTCGCGCCGCCGACCGTGATGGCCACCGTGTAATGTCCGCCACCCGTGGCTGTGACCAGGGCGCTGGTGCCGTTGGACGCGGTGATGGTCATCGTGCTGCCGTTGGCGGCGATGCCGGTGTTGACGTCGAACACCCAGTTGCTGGTGTTGACCCGGACCCATCCGGAGCTGGCGTAGTTGACCCGGACCGTGCCGGAAGTGATGGTCGCCGTGGTGCCGTTGCTGGTGACGACAGGATCGCCCATGACCGTCCAGTCACTGCCGGAATAGGTGTAACTGACGACGCCGTTGGTTTCGTCGATGTTTCCTGAGTAGTTGTAAGGACCATAGCTGATACCACCCTCCGAGCCTGTCAGAGCGACCAGTTGGATGGTCATGTTGTAGTCGCTGGCGCTGTTCCAGCGGTTAATGTCGATGATCGCCGACCCATCCATCGAAACTGCGCTTCCACCCGCGGAGAAACTGCAATGTCCGAAGGTTTCTGTAAGTGTGTCCCCAGGAGTTGGAGAGCCTCCCTGGTTCGCGACGGTATAGGTAACCGTGGCGGTCCCTCCGCTGGTGCAGATTTGTGCACTCATGTCCTGAGAATACGTGGTGACTCCAGGGCCACGTCATCTAACCGCGCAATGGCCTGATT
>CAIXFP010000626.1 GCA_903918705.1 uncultured Pseudomonadota bacterium | reverse complement strand
GTCGCGCACGATGGCCTGCGCCAACTGGATCATCAACTCGGTAACGGCTGAGCGCAGGGAGTCGAAGCGGGAGTCGCCGTCGTCCATGATTACCGGCGCCGCCGTGCTGCCGGTGGCGATGAGGATGCAGGAGTCGTTGGTGGAGGTGTCGCCGTCCACTGTGATGCAGTTGAACGACTGGTTCACGGCATGGCGCAGGATGGCTTCCAGGGCCTCACAGGACACCGGGGCGTCGGTGGCGACGAAGGAGAGCATGGTGGCCATGTTGGGATGGATCATGCCGGAGCCTTTGGCGATGCCGGTTACCGTGAACTCCACGCCGTTCAGCGCTACCTTGCGGCTGGCGGCCTTGGCCACGATGTCGGTGGTCATGATGGCTTCGGCGGCGGCAGCCCAGTTGCCCGGTTTCAGGTCTTCCAGGGCGGCGGGCAGGGCGGCGACGATCTTGTCGTGGGGCAGGGGCTCCAGGATCACCCCGGTGGAGAAGGGCAGCACCTGTTCCGGCTTGATGTTGAGGTTCTCCGCCACCGCGGCGCAGGTTTCCCGGGCGCGGCGCAGGCCGTCCTCGCCGGTGCCGGCGTTGGCGTTGCCGGTGTTCACCACCAGGGCGCGTATCCCGCTTTCGCCGTGCAGATGCGCTTTGCACACGGTGACCGGGGCGGCGCAGAAGCGGTTCTGGGTGAACACGCCCACCACTTCGGAGTCGCGCGGGATCGTGATCACCAGCAGGTCGCGGCGGCCCGGCTTCTTGATGCCGGCGGACGCAATCCCCAGTTCGACGCCGGGAACCGGCAGCAGGGAGGCGGGATCGGGGGCGGAGAGATTGACGGGCATGGCGGGTGCGGGCGGAGTGGTAATCGCTCGATTTTAGCGGAGGGACTTCGATTAGACCGAAATTGTGCCTGGTCAGTCTTGTAGCGCCGGCGCTACTGTTAAGGCCGCCCCATAGCCATGACTTAATCCGCGTTCAAGTCCGCGCGATTCGCGCCGATAAGGCGTTGTCCATCCCCCAGCAGGAGCCGTCATGCAAGTCCGCCAAACTGTCCTTACCGCCCTTGATTACGCCGCCCTGGCACCGTTGACGTCCATCAACCCCAATCTGGTGCTGGTGTTCGCGGCGCCGGCCTTCTTCACCGATGCCACTGCCGCCGCGCTGGCGCGTGCCTTCCCGGACGCACGGCGCCTGGCCCTGTCCACCGCCGGTGAGATTTCCAGCCAGGGGGTGAGCGAACAGAGCATCGTGATCACCGCCATCCATTTTGAACGCATTCCCTTCAAGGTGGCCTCCACCGATTTCGCCGGCGTGGACGACTCCGCCGTCGCCGGCCAGCGCCTGGCCGAGCAACTGCGCGATCCTGGATTGAAGGCGGTGCTGCTGCTGTCGCAAGGGGTGGCGGTGAACGGTAGCGAACTGATTGGCGGCGTGGTCTCGGTACTGGGCAAGGACGTGCCGCTGACCGGCGGCCTGGCCGGCGACTACGGCGCTTTCACCCGCACCTGGGCCATGCTGGACGACACGGTGTCGGATCATCTGATGCTGGCGGTGGGCTTCTACGGCGACGCCGTGCAATTCGGCCACGGCTCCTTCGGCGGCTGGCAGAGCTTCGGCCCGGCGCGGCGCGCCACCCGCGTGGACGGCAACGTGCTCTACGAACTGGATGGCGAACCGGCCCTGGAGATATACAAGCGTTACCTCGGTGAATACGCCAAGGATCTGCCGGCCTCCGGCCTGCTGTTCCCCTTCGCCATCCTCTCCCACGAGCGGGAGGAAACCGGTTTGATCCGCACCCTGCTGGGCGTCGATGAAGCCGCCGGCAGCCTCACCCTGGCCGGCGACATCCCCCTGGACGGCTATCTCAAACTCATGCACGCTTCCACCGAAGCCCTGGTGGACGGCGCCGAAGCCGCGGCGGAAGCCGCCAATCTGATGGCGGGCAGCCAGGGCCAATCCCTGGCCGTGCTGATCTCCTGCATCGGCCGCAAACTGGTGATGGGCGACCGGGTGGACGAGGAAGTCGAGGCGGTGGGCGCCGTGTTCGGCCAGAATTGCGCCCTGACCGGTTTCTATTCCAACGGCGAGATCAGCCCCTTCCTCGATACGACGGAATGCAAGCTGCATAACCAGACCATGACTATCACCTATCTTGCCGAGCAGGCCTGACCGCGGCCATGCACCGGCTGCTTGAACGCCAGCTCAAGCGTGCCCTCGGC
>CAIXFP010000625.1 GCA_903918705.1 uncultured Pseudomonadota bacterium | reverse complement strand
GGCGATCGGCGTGGCCTGCTCGACCATGAAGCTGCATTCATCCATGCCGCAAACGTAGCAGCAGACCGCGCCTTTGTCCAGTCCCCACTGTGCTGCTGTAACCAATCAGGCCATTGCGCGGTTAGATGACGTGGCCCTGGTGTGGACCCGCATTTGATGGACAGGCAACCCTGGCGAGGGGGGCGGGAGTTGAACAAAGCGGAACACAAGGTTATCGAGCGTCTCATCCGGTCTCGCCCGGAATTGAGTCCCCTGGCGAAGAAACTGCATGAGCATTTGCTGCCGGTGGATTTCGAGCAGGAATGCATCAAACCTAGCTCGCCGCTGGAAACGACTTGATCGGCCGCCGCCTGCACTACGGCCTTCGCGTATCGGGCTATAAAGCCAGAAAACAGCCGCTTGGAATGCGGGCGCGGTTCCCGTACAATGCGCGGCTTTCCGCGTGGGCCACCCCCACCATCCGCCCGGATTTTCGGGTGTTTCGTCAGATACTTAGGACAGGTCAAACATGGTCACCATTCGTCTCGCCCGTGGCGGCTCCAAGAAGCGCCCCTTCTACAACATCGTGGTGGCGGATTCCCGCAACCGTCGTGACGGCCGCTTCATCGAGCGCATCGGCTTCTACAACCCACTGGCCACCGGCAACTCCGAAACCCTGCGCGTTGATCGCGAGCGTCTGGCTTATTGGCAAGGTGTCGGCGCCCAGGCTTCCGAGACCGTCTCCCGCATCGTCCGCGTCAAGGCCGCCGCCTGAGCGATTTGCACGACGTCCCCGGCGAGCGCGCGATGCCGCTCAAGCAAGAGGACGACCTGGTGGTGATGGGACGGATCTCCGCGCCCTACGCGATCCGCGGCTGGGTCAAGATCAAGCCGCATACCGAGTACCTCGACAGCCTGCTGGACTACCCGGTCTGGCACGTCGGCCGGACCGGGCAGTGGCGCGAATATCAGCTGGTGGAAGGCAAGGTGCACACGCAATACCTGCTCGCCCATCTGGAAGGGGTGGAGGATCGGGATGGCGCCGAAGCCCTGATGGGCCTGGACATCGCGGTGTTGCGCGGAGACATGCCGGCCGCCGAGGAAGGCGAGTATTACTGGGACGATCTGATCGGCCTGGACGTGGTGAACGAAGCGGGGGCCGCCCTCGGCAAGGTGAGCGGCCTGCTGGAAACCGGCGCCCATGACGTGCTGGTGGTTCAAGGGGAACGGGAACGCCTGATTCCCTTCGTCGATGCCTACGTCCGCGAGGTGGACCTGGACGCCGGACGCATACTGGTGGACTGGGGGTTGGATTATTAGCCCTGAGCCCAAGCCGATGCAGATATGTAGATTGGGCACGCTGCGCTTAGCCCAACCTACGATAGGGTTTTCAGGGTGAAGGCGCCGAGTTATCACGTCGTCACCCTGTTTCCCGAGATGTTCGCCGCGTTGACAGGGTACGGCGTCAGCGGCAGGGCGGTGAGGAAGCAGTTGTGCTCCGTGAAGTTCTGGGATCCCCGGGACTTTACGCAGGACAACTACCGCACGGTGGACGACCGGCCCTTCGGTGGCGGACCCGGCATGGTGATGTTGGCGGAACCGCTGGACCTGGCGCTGACCGCGGCGAAAACCGTGTTGCGTCGGGAAGGGCGGGTGCCCAGGCTGATCTACCTGTCGCCGCAAGGCCGCAGGCTGGATCAGGCACTGGTGGAAGAGTTGGGAACGGCGGAAGCGCTGGTGTTGCTGGCAGGACGCTACGAAGGCATCGATGAGCGACTGTTCGAGCGGCATACGCTGGAGGAAGTGTCCATCGGCGACTACGTGCTGTCCGGTGGCGAACTGCCGGCGATGGTGTTGCTCGACGCGTTGATCCGCCGCATCCATGGTGCATTGGGACATGCGGATTCGGCGGCGGAGGACTCCTTCGCCGACGGCTTGCTGGATTGCCCGCACTACACGCGGCCCGAGGATTACCTGGGCCGCCGGGTGCCGGAAGTGCTGCGGGCCGGCGACCATGGCGAGGTCGCCCGCTGGCGCCTGCGGCAGGCGTTGCGGAGGACGCGGGAACGGCGCCCGGAGTTGTTGGCCGGGAGGGTGTTGAGCGGGCAGGAAAAGGTATTGCTCGACGAGCTGGAACACGGCTCGTCGTAATGAAGTGCCGGAACCATCCGGTTTTTAAGAAACGGCGGCATGTCTCGGCGGTTTGAGACCTCTACCCCCAACATGCAAGGAAACGAAGATGAACATCATCGAACAGATCGAGAAAGAAGAAATGGCACGCCTGAGCGTGGGCAAGACCCTGCCCGCCTTCGCGCCCGGCGACACCGTGGTGGTCAGCGTGAAAGTGAAGGAAGGCACCCGCGAGCGTCTCCAGGCCTATGAAGGCGTGGTCATCGCCAAGCGCAACCGCGGCCTCAATTCCGCTTTCACCGTGCGCAAGATTTCCGCCGGCGAAGGCGTCGAGCGGACTTTCCAGACCTACTCCCCGCTGCTGGCCAGCGTCGAAGTGAAGCGCCGCGGCGACGTGCGCCGCGCCAAGCTGTACTACCTGCGCAACCGCTCCGGCAAGTCCGCGCG
>CAIXFP010000624.1 GCA_903918705.1 uncultured Pseudomonadota bacterium | reverse complement strand
GGCAGCGCAACCGCCGGGGTGGCGACAGCGGTGGCGGGGTCGGGCTGAGTCTTGCTGGATTTAAAGAAACCAAACACGGGGTGTGTGCGTCAGAGGCTGCGTTATAAGCCTGGAAATTCTATCATGCGCCCCCTACTCCCCCGCTTAGGCTTGTCTTCCATGAAGAGATTGCTGCTACTCCTGGGCTTGGCCCTGGCTCCGTTCGCCCACGCTGAAATCGTCGACCAGACCCTGGCCAACGGCATGCGGGTCATCGTCAAGGTGGACCGCCGCGCGCCGGTGGTGGTCTCCCAAGTCTGGTATCGGGTCGGCAGCATGGACGAATTCAACGGCACCACGGGGGTCGCCCACGCTCTTGAGCACATGATGTTCAAGGGCACCCGTGAGGTGCCGGCCGGGGAATTCTCGCGCCGCATCGCCGCCGCCGGTGGACGCGAGAACGCCTTCACCGCCCAGGACCACACCGCCTATTTCCAGACCCTGCAGAAGGATCGCCTGGAACTGGCTCTGAAGCTGGAAGCGGACCGCATGGTCAACCTGACCCTGGCGCCCGAGGAATATGCGAAGGAAATCCAGGTGGTCATGGAAGAGCGTCGCCTGCGCACCGAGGACAACCCGCAGTCGCGCCTGTACGAGGGCCTGATGGCCACGGCCTTCTTGGAGCACCCCTACCGGCGCCCGGTGATCGGCTGGATGAACGATCTGGAGAATATGACGGTGCAGGACGTGCGCGACTGGTATCAGCGCTGGTATGCCCCCAACAACGCGACCCTGGTGGTGGCGGGCGACGTGGATCCGGCCCAGGTGTTTGCCTGGGCAAAACAGTATTTCGGTCTCATCGCCGCCCGCCCCCTGCCGCTGCGCAAGCCGCAAACCGAACCGGCGCAGGACGGCGAGCGGCAAGTGGTGGTGAAGGCCCCGGCCAAGCTGCCGGTGGTGGCCCTGGCCTGGAAGGCGCCGAAACTCGACGACCCGGAAAAGGATAGCGAACCCTATGCCCTGGAGATCCTGGCGGGGGTGCTGGACGGCTACAGTTCAGCGCGACTGAATCAGTCCATCGTTCGGGATCAGCGACTGGCGGTGGAGGTCAGCGCCGGCTACGACGACATCTCCCGCGGCCCGGCCCTGTTCATGGTCGACGGCTCGCCGGCGGAGGGCCACACGGTGGCCGAAGTCGAGGCGGCGTTGAAACGGGAGATCGCCCGCATCGTCAAGGACGGCGTCGGCGACCAGGAACTTGCCCGGGTCAAGGCCCAGGTGCTGGCCAGCCAGGTCTACCAGCAGGATTCCCTGTTCTACCAGGCCATGCTGATCGGCGACTGGACCACCGCCGGCCTGGATTACAAGGCCCGCGACACCCGTTTCCGCAAGTTGAAGGAAGTGACCGCCGACCAGGTGCGTGCGGTGGCTGCCAAATACCTCATCGACGACCATCTCACCGTGGCGCGGCTCGACCCGCAGCCCATGGACACCGTGAAACCCGCCCGCCGCAGCTTGGGAGGCCGCCATGATTTCTAAGCGCATCACCCTGTTTTTTACCGGCCTGCTTCTGGCCCTGCCCGCCGCCGCCGGCCTCGACATCCAGAACTGGAGCACGCCGCAAGGCGCACGGGTCTATTTCGTGGAAAACCACGAACTGCCCATGCTCGACCTGTCGGTGGATTTCGACGCCGGCAGCGCCCGCGACAACCGCGCGAAATCCGGCCTGGCCAGCCTCACCCGGCAACTCATGAGCCTGGGCGCGAGGGCCTACAGCGAGCGCGACATCGCCGAGAAAATGGCCGACGTGGGCGCGGACCTGGAAAGCCATCTCGATGCCGACCGCGCGGGATTCACGCTGCGCACCCTCTCTGGCCGTGGGGAAAGGGACCAGGCCGTCGACCTGCTGGCCGCCGTCCTGGCCGCGCCGAAGTTCGACGCCGACATCCTGGAACGGGAAAAGGCGCGCGCCATCGCCAGCCTGCAGGAATCCGCCACCCGCCCCGAGTACATCGGCGAGCGAGCCTTCCAGGCCGCCATCTACGGCAACCACCCCTATGCCCTGCCGGAAGACGGCGAAGTGGATGCGCTGGCCAAGCTCACCCGCGCCGACCTGGAGGCCTTCCATCGTGCCTACTATCGCGCCAGCGACATGAGCATCGCCATCATGGGCGACATCAGCCGCGGCGACGCGGAAACCCTGGCGACGAAACTGGCGGCGAACCTGCCGCCCGGCGAGGCGCCGCCGCCCTTGCCGCCGGTGACCGTCGCCACCCGGGGCAGCCGGCAGGTGATCGCCCACCCCGCCACTCAGAGCCATCTGTTCATGGGCCTGCCCGGCCTCAAGCGGGAAGATCCGGATTATTTTCCGTTGTTCGTCGGCAACTATGTCCTCGGCGGCGGCGGCTTCGATTCCCGCCTGACCAAGGACATCCGCGACAAGAAGGGCCTGGCCTACAGCGTCTACAGCTATTTCATGCCGATGCGCGAACTGGGTCCGTACCGGATCGGCCTGCAGACCCGGCGCGAGGAAACCGATCTGGCGGTGAATTCCGCCCGCGCCGACCTCGACCGTTACCTCACGGACGGTCCCAGCGAGGAGGAACTGGCCCAGGCCAGGAACAATCTGGTGGGCGGCTTCCCCATGCGCATCGACAGCAACAAGAAAATCCTCGAATACCTGGCCATGATCGGCTTTTACCGTTTGCCCCTGAACTGGCTGGATACCTATCTTCCCCAGGTGGAAGCCGTGACCCCGGCCGACGTACTGCGCGCCTTCCGCGCCCGGGTGCGGCCGGAGGCCATGAGCACGGTGATAGTGGGTGGGCAGGTTGAAACCGCGGGGAAATAACAGCGTCCGCATCATCGGCGGCCGTTGCCGCAGCCGGGTGCTGCATTTTCCCGATCTGCCCGGCCTGCGGCCGACTCCGGATCGAGTGCGGGAGACGTTGTTCAACTGGCTGGGCCAGCGCCTCGAAGGCCTCTCCTGCCTCGACGCCTTCGCCGGCAGCGGGGCGTTGGGCTGCGAGGCGGCCTCCCGTGGCGCGGCTCGGGTGGTGATGCTGGAACAGGAGCGGCGCGCCTTCGATGCGTTGCTGAACAACGTCCAGTCCCTGGCCCTCGCCGGGGTGGAGGTGCTGCGCCGCGATGCACAAAGCTATCTCGCGAGCGCGCGGGAAACCTTTGACCTGATCTTTCTCGATCCGCCCTTCAGCGACAATTTGTTGCCGGGCATCCTGCCCCTCGCGGCGACACTTCTTGCGCCGGACGGTAGAATCTACGCCGAATCACCCGCCCCGCTGGCGCCCGTGGATATGACGGTGTTGCGCCAGGGCCGGGCGGGGCAATCCCATTTTTGCCTGCTGGAGCTTGCTTGAAACGCGTGATCGTCTATCCCGGCACCTTCGACCCGGTGACCCGTGGCCATGAGGATCTGGTGCGGCGCGCGCTCAAGTTGTGCGATGAGGTGGTGGTGGCGGTGGCGGACAATATTCCGAAAAGTCCCTGTTTCAGCCTCGCCGAACGGGTCGAATTGCTGGAGCAGGCACTGGCCGACCAGCCCGGCGTGCGGGTGCGGCCCTTTACCGGCCTGTTGGTGGATTTCGTCCGCGGCGTCGGCGCCAATATGGTGCTGCGCGGATTGCGGGCGCTTTCCGACTTCGAATACG
>CAIXFP010000623.1 GCA_903918705.1 uncultured Pseudomonadota bacterium | reverse complement strand
CAATAAATAGCGCTTCATCCATGCCACTAAAACTGTTAATTCCACTTGCAAACATCCATCGATAGCTATATAAGCACCCTGATAAGCGCTTATTTGCAAAGACGAAAGCATTCCCCATGTTGTTTCCACCCTGTGGAGAAAAACCATGAAAACCCCAACATCCCCCATTGCCATGGGACTTTCCTGCCTGCCGCTGGTGTTCGTGGCGGGGGCTTTGTCCGCCCAAGAGCCGGACTCGCCGCCCGAAGTGGCTTACCCCGCCTATTCCGCCGCCACCCCGCCCTTGTCCCAACTGGCCCAGACCCCGCAGCCCGCGGGCGGCCCGGTCGAGTTCAGCCGGTTCAACACCGTGCGTTCCGAAAGCTTGCTGGAATCGGCGGCCTTTCTGCCCCCCGGCAGCCCCGACGCGGCCCTGCAAGATTCCCCGGCGGCCTTGGTCGCAGCACCGGTGGGCTTGAATTTTCTCGGCCAAGGCAAGGGCTTTCCTGGCTTCATCATGAGCGGCGAGCCCTCCGACGCCAACGGCGCGGTCGGCGCCACCCAGTATGTGCAATGGGTGAACACCTCCTACGCGGTGTTCAATAAAACCACCGGCGCCAAGCTGGCAGGCCCGTTCAACGGCAATGTGCTGTTCCAATCCCTGCCGGCCGGCTCGATCTGCCGCACCACCAACAGCGGCGACCCCATCGCCCAGTACGACAAGCTGGCGAAGCGCTGGGTGCTGACCCAATTCGCCATCGTCTCGGACACCGGCCCCTACGCCCAGTGCGTCGCCGTATCGCAGACCTCCGACGCCACCGGCAAGTATTTTGTCTACCAATACAACTTCGCCGATTTCCCCGACTACCCCAAGCTGGGGGTGTGGCGTGATGCCTACTACATCACCTTCAACATGTTCAGCCACTCCACGGGAAGCTTCATCGGGCCGCGCAGTTGCGCCCTGAACCGGGCCAAACTGCTGGCCGGGGCGGCCACTCCCAGCCTGGTGTGCTTCCAGCGCACCACCGCCGACGGCAGCATCCTGCCCGGCGACATCGACGGCCTCACGCCGCCGCCGGCCGGGGCGGCCAACCCGCAATTTGAGTTGTATGACAACTCGCATTTGCGCCGCCTGTCCTTCCATGTGGATTTCACCACCCCCGGCAACTCCAAGCTGACCGTCGCCTCCGTCCCGGTGCAGCCGTTCACCCTGACCTGCGCCAACACCGCCGGCAGTTGCGTCACCCAGAAAGGCGTTGCCCAGCGCCTGGACAGCCTCGGCGACCGCCTGATGTACCGCGCCGCCTACCGCAAGTTTGCGACTTACGAGACGGTGGTGCTGACGCATTCGGTGGACGCCGGCAGCGGCCGCACCGGCGTGCGCTGGTATGAGATACGCAACCCCAACGCCGCCGCGCCCACGGTCTACCAGCAGGCCACCTACGCCCCGGCGGACACCAACCACCGCTGGATGTCCAGCGCCGCCATGGACAAGAAGGGCAACCTGCTCCTAGGCTACAGCCGCTCCGGCCCGAGCACCTTCCCCTCGGTCTATTACACCGGCCGCCTGGCCACCGACGTCAAAAACAAGCTACAGGCCGAAGGCAAGATCATCGACGGCACCGGCGCCCAATCCGGCCACGACCGCTGGGGCGACTACAGCGCCATGTCCGTGGACCCGGTGGACGATTGCACAT
>CAIXFP010000622.1 GCA_903918705.1 uncultured Pseudomonadota bacterium | reverse complement strand
GTCGCGCAGCACTTCGTTGAGGTTGAGGGGCTGGATGGCTTCCACCGCCTGATCCGGGATGCAGGCGCGCAGGGTGTCGAGGGCGGCGCGACCGTCGCGCAGGGCGGTTTCCATCGCGGAGTCGATGGTTTCCTCGCCGTTGCCCTCCCGGCGCCGTTCCAGCAGTCGCACCGCGGCGGTCAGGGTGTTGAACGGACCTTCCAGTTGGTAGACGGCGCCGGCCAGGGCTTCGCGCAGGCCCTGGATGCGTTCCTGCTCCGCCAGCAGGGCGGCCAGGCTGTTGAGGCGAATGGCTTCCTGTTGCCGCTTGATTTCACTGATGTCCTGAGCGGTGAGCAGCAGGTAATGCCGGCGTACCGGCTCGTAGAAGGCTTCGGCGCTGACGTCCTGTTCATCGAACCAGGATACGGCGCAGGCGAACCAGCGGGCGGGTTGGCCGCTGCGTTCCACCCGCACCTCACGGTGGTGTATGGCCTTGCGGCGGGCACGGGCGGTGTCGAACTCGCCGCCCATTTGCTCGCGCAACCGGGTGAGCAGGGTGGCGGCGGGCTCGCGTCCGATGTCGCCGATCAGCTTCTTGTACTCCTGATTGTCGAGCACCACGCGGTCGTGCTCGTCCAGTAGGCAGATAGCCACCTGGGCGGCGTCCACCACGGATTCGATCATGGCCTTCTGGTTCTGCACCTGGCGTTCCAGACGGTGCACTTCGGTGACGTCCCGATGCATGCCCAGGTAATGGCTGGTGTGGCCGTCCGCGTCCACCACCGGTGTGATGGTGAGGTCGGCCAGGTAGCGGCTGCCGTCGCGGCGGCGGTTCACCAGCAGGCCGTTCCAGGCGCGCTGCCGCTTCAGTTGCGCCCACAGGGTTTCGTACACCAGCCTGGGCGTGACCTTGTAGGAGAGCAGGGATTCGTTGTGGCCGACCACTTCCGCTTCACTGTAACCGGTGACCCGCTCGAACGCAGGATTGGCGTAAAGGATGTGGGCCTGGGCGTCGGTGATGGAAATGGCCAGGGCGGATTGCTCCACCGCCTGGCGGAAGACTTGCTGGGGGAGGTCGGGTGGGGTGGACATGGCGGCTGGTGGTCGGGGATTTGTGGTTGTTATTGCAATAACCGTGCCCGGGGAGCGTTTCCCCCTTTATCAAAGGGGGGTAGGGGGGATTTGGCGACGGTCGAGCTTGCCGCCGGCCTTGTAGAAATCCCCCCCCAGCCCCCCTTTGAGAAAGGGGGGAGCAGTAATCGCGGGCACCACGTCGCTTTGTCGCATTCCCCACAGGACAGCCCGCAACGCCCCAACCGCGACAAGGGGGATTTGCACCAGTATGGTGCATACCCCCGGCAATGCCCTGATTTTGCGTGCACCACGCCCGTTTACCCGCCCTGGCACAGCCCTTGCGATAGCCCTGTCAGGTGAACGAACGACGAGCCAACCATGCGTGAATACCTGTTACTGCTGCTCAGCACCGCCATCGTCAACAACGTGGTGCTGGTGAAATTCCTGGGGCTGTGCCCGTTCATGGGCATCTCCAGGAAAGTGGACACCGCCGTCAGCATGGG
>CAIXFP010000621.1 GCA_903918705.1 uncultured Pseudomonadota bacterium | reverse complement strand
GCCGATGCCCACGCTGTTCATGGCGAACTGGGTATCGATCAGTTGCTGGTGGGCTTGCTCCAACTCGGCGGTGCGCTGTCGCACCAGGGATTCCAGGCTCTCGCGATAGCGCTTGAGTTCGGCCTCGTTGCGATTGCGCTCGGTGATGTCGCGGGAGGAATAGAACATCAGCGGCAAGTCGCCGAGTTTGAGCGGATAGCCGCTGATCTCGGCATCGAACAGACTGCCATCCTTGCGGCGATGCAGGGTTTCGAACTGGGTGCGCGTTCCCGCCGCATATTGCCCGCGTATGATGTCCGGCAGATCGCTGGCCCGGAAGTAGCCGTCCCAGCGCGCCACGTTCATGGCGAGCACTTCCTCGCGACCGTAGCCCAGCATGGCGCAGAAGGCATCGTTGGCTTCCACGACATTGCCATCCAGATCCAGGATGTGAATGCCGTCGCTGCCGTTGCGCAGCAGGGCCTGGTTCTTTTCGCTTTCGTGGCGCAGGTTCTGTTCGGCCAGCTTGCGTTCGGTCACGTCGTTGAGGCTGCCCGATGTCCCCACGATCTGCTGCGTCGCATCCAGGGTGAGACGGGCAAACACTTCGATCCAGCGGAAGCCGCCGTCCCGGTGCAGGTAGCGAACTTCGTGGCGGCAATATTCCTTGCGCCGCTGGATCAGCGGCTCGAACAACGCCTGATTGCGTTGCCGGTCATCCGGATGGACATAGTCGATAAAGGGTCGCCCCAGGCTGTCGGACACCGCGAAACCGGTGATTTCCGTCCAGGCGGGATTGAGGAAGGTCCACAAGCCCTGGGCGTCAGTCTGGAAGATGACTTCCTTGACGTTGTCCACCACCGAACGGTAACGCGCTTCGCTGCTGGCCAGGGCCACCCCCCGGGCGCGGATTTCCCCGGTCTGGGCATCGACCCGCCGCTGGATCACGGCCGTGCGACCGGTGATGCCGAGCAACAGAACCTGCAGCAGGGTGACGGCCAGGAGCCCGACGACGCCGACGGCCCAGGCGACCCAGGGTCGATGCACACTCAGATAAGCCTGGGTCGGAAACACCCGCATTTGCCAGGCCCGATCCGCCAGTTTCAATTGCGTCTGCCACAAATATCCGGCGGAAGGTTGGGCCTCGCCGCCGTCGGAGTGGTAGAGCGGATAGGGATTGCTTCCCGATGCCCGGTCGTCGACCTGCAGGACCATGCCTTCCGGCAACTGGCCCTGAACGGCGATCTCGATCATCTGATCGACCTTGATGACGGCCACGGCAAACCCGAGCAGGTTACGGCCATCACTGCCCTTGCGGCCCTCGCCGGCGGAATGGTAGACCGGCTTCAGGACGAGCATCCCGACGTGGGGCCGCCTGTCCTGGACCAGGCGCAAGGGAGAGGTGGCGGCCGTCTGGCCGGATTGGAGTGCCCGGCGCAGGGCATCGCGACGCTGGGGCTCGGAATTGATGTCGTAGCCCAGGGCCGCCAGGTTGGCCGGCAATGGAGCGATATAGCCGACCGCGACGTAGGCGGGCCGATTTCCCGCCGGAACCAGGCGCCCCAGATTGTCACGCTCGGTGATCCGGGTAGCGCCTTCCGAGGAGACGTGCGCCAGGCGCCTTTCCATTTCATCGCGTTTCGCGGCGGGCACATAAGGGTTGAAACTCAGCGCGAAAATGTCCGGATGCTCCCCCAGGGTCGCCTGGGTGAAATGGTTGAATTGTTCCAGACCCAGGTTCGGCGTCGCCTCGATGAAGTGGGCCAGCGCGGCGACCACCTCGCCCTGGGCGGCAAGCCGGTCACCCAGGATGCCGGCCAGGGCCTGCCCCTGGCGATTCAGATCCTGCCGCGCGTTCTCGCTCTCCCAACGCGCCGTCCCGACGAAAGCGGCGACCGCGAGCAACAGGGCGCCCAGCATGGAGCCGGCGAGAATGGCAATGCGGCGATTCCAGTCGGCGTCGCGGCGATACAGGACACCGATGGCCAGGGGTGCGAACAGCACGGCGCCCAGGGTATCGCCCACGTACCAGTTCCACCAGGCATAGGCCATCTGCGCCGGAGTAATGGCCCCCGCCGCTGCCAGGCTGGCGACCCCACAGGTCGCGGACACCAGGCAAGCCACCGGGCCGCCCAGGGCCAGGAAGGGCAACACATCCCATTCCTGTTCCAGGTGGCGCCAGGCGTGGGGCCGCCAATGGGTGATCAGGCGGAATCCGGCCCAGGCCTGCAGGCTGGCCCCGCTGGCGATGCCCGCCGCGATGAGCGCGCTGGCGAGGGACAGGTTGCCATGGCTGATGGCCACGCCGAGATTGAGCGACAGCGACCCCAACCAGACCCCCGGCAGGATACTGACGCCATATCGCAGCAGGACCGCCAGGGCAAGCCCCGCGGCCGGGAACACCGGGCTGGCATAGCCGGGCGGGATGGCCAGGGCCAGACCGAGCGCGCCCAGCAGGCCGTAAGCGGCGGCCAGGGCGGCGATCAACAGGGGAAGCGCGGAACGACTCGACGAAATGGTCATGGGTTATTCAAGGGGAGTCGGTGTACGGTCTGAATCAGACTTTCCGCTCTGGCCGACATCAAGCGCATCCTGCTCTCTCTGGGTAATTCTGTCACTGGGACCAGGAGCTCCGCGCCTGACGATCGTGCTGCCTGGCGCCGCCCCGGATAGTGCAACGCCGAGGGAGGCCCATCCCGGCCGAAGGCACAGTCGCCGCCCGTGGCTGCGTCTTGCGCGGCGGGCCACCGCTCCCATGGCTACGCTGCCGCGTTCCACGCCAGGCAGAACGCGATCTGCCCTTCCGCTGACCTGCATGACAGCATCCCGATTCCTGTCCATCAAGCCGTGCCCTTGCCCTGTTCCAGGTGGTACAGCCAGGCGAGCAATTCAGCCACGGCGATATAGAGCTCCGGCGGGATGCGCGCATCCATGTCCACCTGCATCAGCAGGGAAACCAGTTCCGGCGATTCATGCACGAACACTCCGGCCGCACGGGCGCGGGCAATGATTTCGTCGGCCAGGAGGCCACGCCCCTTGGCGACGACGCGGGGGGCACCGTCGTCTTGGTCGTAATTCAGGGCGACGGCCTGGGTGGCGGTTTCAGGCGGCCGCGACATCGGTTTGGTCCACGCCGAGACCGGAGGGTTGCAGCCCAGCCGCCCGCAGCGACTGTTCCAATCCCGGCAGCGCCGCGCGCAGGGTGTCCCGGGTGGTCGCATCAGCGGCGCTCAAACCGACACTGACCCGGGCGCCGGCCAGGGAAAGGCGGGCGGTGACACCACCCAGACGCGGCAGAGTCAGTCGTAATTCGGTCGCCCAGGTACTGGCCTGCGCTTCCTGGCCGGCATGACCGTCATCCGCCTGCTCCCGCACCCGCCAGTCCAGCCACTGCCCCGGCCAGGCGTAGCCCTGCCAGAGGAAGGGGCCGCCCTCCAGGATCTGCAATTGCCGGCCGGCCAACTGGGCGGCATCCGCCGGCATGTGGGTCAACCCTGCGGCCGAGGCCATGGGTTGGCTGGCGCTGGCGAGGTGGGCCTGGGGTTCGTTGCGCAGGTCCGCCAGTTCAAAGGTACCCCGGGTCCAGCGCGCCAGATGCGCCTCATAAAACATGCCGCTTTCCCGCAAGGTCTGTTGCAGGCGCAGTGGCAGCGCCGCCGCGTCCCTGACGCTTCCCGGCCGCAGGGCTGCCAGGTTGGAGGTGGTGCTGTCAGCGGCCAGGCCGGCATGGGTGGCATCCACCGGCGTGCCGCCGGTCAGGGCGGTGGCGCTGGCGAACGTGCCGCTCGGCGCCACCGGGAGACTGCCGCCGGCGCCAGCCAAAGAAGGTGGATTCGCCAACGCCGCGGTCGTGCCCAGGATGGGGCGAGGGATCATTCCTCCGCTCTGCGCGACCTGGGCGGCCGTGGGCAGGGTGGGCGGCGGCGCGTCCACGGCGGGGCTCGCCAGTTGCGCCAGGGCGGTGAGCTGCTGCGCGGTCTGGGACAGGCGCACCGGTTGTACCGCGCTTAGCGCCGGCTGCTCCATGACGAAGGTGAGGCGCGGCGTGTTGCCGAGATAGGTCAGGCGGATGCTGTCGCCGGCCTGGGTGCCGTGGGGCAGCGCCATGCTGAAGGACTGCCCGGCCACCCGCACCAGGCTGCGGCCGTTGACCAGATTGTCCAGCACCGTGCCCTCGTAACTGGCCCCTTCCTGGAAACCGGGCGCACCGACCGGAATAGGGGCCGGCTCCGCCTGCGCCGTGCCAGGGGTCTTCAGCCAGTTGGCCAGCAACTGCGGGAGCGCGGCGAGGTTCATCAGTCCGAGTGCCGCAAGGCGATGATGAGTTCCGCTTCGCTGCGGGAAATCCCCAGTTGCCCGGCCAGTTCCTGGGCCGTGACACCTTCCCGCGCCAGACGCATGGCATCGGCGTACGTGGTGGCCTGGGTATCGAGAGCGGATTCCAGCGGCGGCTTCGCCTCCAGCCGCTCCAGCCTGGCCTTGAGCGCGGCGAGATCGGCCTCCACCAGCCCGATGCGCCCGGCCAGGGCCGCGACCGTCGCATCGGGCTTGCGTCGGCGCGCGAACAGCAGGGTTTCCAGCAGATACAGCACCATGGCGAAGACCACGGCCAGGATCACGAAAACCAGCAGTTCACGGCCATTCAGGGTGAGGTGTTCCAGCATGAGGGATAAGGTCCAGGCAGAGGACAGTGGTGACCATAACGGCCGCGGCGGGAAATACTTTAGGGACGGCGAGCCGCGGCTGTCGCGGCGCGCGGCCGCGATGGCTACGCCGGCGCCGCGTACTCGTCGATCAGGGTGTCAGGGGGTTGCTGTCCGGGAATATCGGGCGGGAGCGGCCGCGCCGGACGCGGTTCGTGCTGTTTGCGCTGGCGCTTGAGTTGCTCCCGCCAGTGTTCCATCGGTTCGCCCGAATGGTTGTCGATCCGCACATCGACCCGCATGGGATCCACATCCGCCACGCTATCGCGCGCGCATTCGCGGCGCGGCCGCGAAGCCCTGTGCAACTTGTTCGAGCAAACAGCCATGGCATGGACTCCAGGAGGATTTTTTCTTTATTGCCAGCCCTGATAATTCAACGAGTTGCGGCTCAGGTCAAGACCTTGTCCAGACTTAACGCGGATTGCCCACCAGGCCGACGTGGCGCCGGCGCGCTACCGGGCTTAATACGCCTTGAGCAGCACGTGGCCGCGGATCAGGGCGCCATCCCGGCCACGCATGCGCAACTTGCGGATGAGTTGCGGCTCCTCGCCGATGCGCTTGGACATCCTGACGCCATAGAACCCGCCGATTTCGAGCCAGTCGCGTTTGGCGATGGCGGCGCAGCAGCCCCATACCGGGCCGGCGTCGACCACCAGGCCGTCACGCTCGCAGCGCCGGTAGGCGGAGGCGAGGCCTCCCTCCATCAAGGCCCGGGCACCGCTGGCCTGATCGAGGCGGGTGGGCTGAAAACCGATGTAACCGAATTCCGGAAAAGTTTTCAGGTGCCGCTCCAGGATCAGGTCGAAGTTTTCCGGCAACTCCACCACGTTGTCGTCGATTTCGATGACGGTGGCGCCCTGGGCCGCCGCGAACACCGTGCGGTAGTAGTCGATGGAATCGTTGCGGGTGTTCCAGTGGATCTCGTCAATCCCCTGTCTTTCCAGCACACGGGCCGTGTGGTCGCTGCTGGCGTTGACGCCGACGATGATCTGGTAGTCGTCGCTGCCCGCCTTCGCGCGGATCTCCGTGAGGCAGCGATCCAGCAGGTCGGCGCGATTCCAGGTCAGCAGCACGAAGCTGAAGCGCCACCGCGGCTGGAAGCCTACGCTCAGGGCGCGCTGGTGCATGATGTGGTGGTACCAGGGCTCGAACGCCTCCGCCGGCAGTTGCGCGTAAACCGTCAGGGCATGGTTCCACAGCGCGTTATAGGTGAAGAACTCCAGGGCCAGGCGTTGCGCCTCGGCGACCTGGGGATGCGCCAGGTAGACCTCCACCGCGAAGTTCACCCATTCCAGGGCGGACGGCCCGGCATTGCGGGTGACCACCTTGTAGAGCACCTCGAAGACCCGGCCGAGCACGGCCATTCTGGATTCGTTCGCCGCGAATGACTTGAGCGAACCGACCGCCATCGGGAGGTCGCGCCGATAATAGGCTTGCAGGGCGGCGCCCAGCAGGCGCGCGCCCTCGGGGTCGTCGCCCAGGCCGAAGGTTTCCGCCAACCGCTCGAACCGGACCATGCCCTGGCCCATGAAATCATCGATGGCCGCCGCATCCTGGAGCAGATCGGGCGCGGCATCGAAGGGCCGCGGCGCGGTCGTCGCAAGCATCATGGCAACCAGGCTTGCTGCCAGACGTCCAGGTTGTCTTCGAGGATCCAGCGAGTGTTGATGTAGTCGCGCAGGGCATCGCCGCGGCGCTCCAGTTCATCGCGGTCCGCCACATGGCCGCGGATCGCCTCCACCCAGTCCTTGAAGCGGTTGGCCACCCGGGTGACGGGATAGTCGCCGCGATAAGGGGTGAGGTCGGTGCAGATCACCGGATAGCCGAGCACGCCGTATTCGAGCAGGCGCAGGTGGCTCTTGCCGTGATTGAACGGCACGTCCTCCAGGGGCGCCACGGCCAGATCCAGATCCAGGCTGGCCAGCTTGGCGGGATAAGACTGGAGGTCGACGCCAGGGTAATACTCCGCCACGTGGGGCCGGATGACGTCCGGGCACATGCCGAAGAACACCCAGTCGACTTCCCCGGCGGTGGCCTTCACCACGTCGAAGATCACCGCCAGGTCGCCGTCATGGGTGACGCTGCCGGCCCAGCCCACTCGTGCCTTGGCGCCCTGGCGGCGAGTGGGCCGCAATTCGCCCCAGCGCACCCGCTCGATGTAGTTCTGCACCACCACGATGTCGCTGTTGTAGCCCCGGTATTGCTCGGCCAGGTAATCGGTGGAGACGATGAAACGGTCGCACAGGGATATGCCCTTGCGGAAGCGCTTGTGCAGATCCTTCTGCTCGACGAAGTGTTTCTTGCGGATGCTCTTGATCGGAATGTTGGTGATCAGATCGTCGATCTCATAGACCCGGAACGCCTTGCTGTGGCGAATGTAGCGGTCCATCAACTCCAGTTGATGGGGGTCCACCTGGCGTTGCAGCAGGATGGTGTCGGGCTCCATGCGGAACAGTTCCGGCGCCGTCAGGTAGTTGCCCGTGTCCCATCCCATGATGCGGCCGGCGTCGTTGAGGGCGCGCATGGGCGCAATGACGCGGTACTCGCCGCAGCCGAAGCGGTCGGCCGGATGCGCCAAAACGCGCGGGCAGGGCCGCCACTCCGGATCCCAGGTCAGGGCCGGGGCGATCTCGATGAGGAAATCCCGGCCGTGGGCGGACAGGTTGCGGTTGAACGCCGGATCGTAGGCCACGTCCTGGCGCCAGGCATCGTAGAAGCGTTCCTGCTCCGCCGCGAAGCGGGCCAGCTTGGCTTCGCGGCCACGTTCTTCCACCGCCGCGACCTGGCTCACCGACCCCTCGTGGAGCAGCTGCGCATGGGGGGTGAACACGTTGCGATAGCCCTGGTGGCGCAGGCGCAGACAGAGATCGACGTCGTTGAAGGACACCTGGAAGCGGGTCTCGTCCATGCCGCCGATTTCCAGGAACAGGGAACGCCGCACCAGCATGCAGGCGGCGGTGACGGCGGACAGTTCCTGGGTCAGCTTGGCGCGGCCGAAATAGCCGTCCGCGTCGGGAGGCTGGCCGATGAAGGGGTGGTCGGCCGGGTTGTTGTTCATGCCCAGGATCACTCCGGCGTGCTGAATTTTGCCATCCGGATAGAACAGCTTGGCCCCCACCGCGCCGACATCCGGCTGCTGCGCGATGCCCAGCATTTCCTCCAGCCAGGGCTCCTGCAGCACGGCGGTATCGTTGTTGAGCAGTACCAGGAACTCGCCGCGGGCCGCGCGTGCACCACGGTTGTTGATGGCGGCGAAATTGAACGGGCCGGAACAGTCCAGCACCCGCACGCTCTCCGAACCGAGCGCCTTCAGTTCGTTCAGGTAGGCCACCGCCTCGGGCTCGTCGCTGCCGTTGTCCAGCACCAGGATTTCGCAGTTGGAATAGCCGGTGCCCTCGATCAGGGAAGTCAGGCAGCGCCGCAGCAGTTCGACCTGGTTCCGGGTGGGAACAAGGATGGAAACCAGCGGATTGCCGCTGACTTGATAGCGCAGGTGCAGGGTGCCGGGCAGAGCGCCCTCCTCCAGTTCGGCCGGGATGTCGCAACGCGCCAGATGCGCCGCCAGGGCGTGGCGGTGGGTGGCGGCCACGGCCTCGGCGTCGTGGCGGCCGTGGCCGCCTTCGTCATGGCGGTGATAGAGCACGTCGGCCAGGTGGCCGATGCCGGCATGGCCCACCTGTTCCCAGGCGCGCAGCACCAGGTCGAAGGCCTCCACCCCCTCCATGAGCGGGTCGAAGCCGCGCAGCGCCGTGAACAGTTCCCGCCGCAGCAGGAGCAGGCCGCCCACCGCGAAGGGCGCGGCGCGCAGCATCTCCAGGTTGAAATCGCTCTTGAAGTAAGGCGTGGAATGTTCGTTGTTCGCATCCACACGATCTTCGTCGCTGTAGAGCACCTGGAATTCCGGGTGGCGGTCGGCCTTGTCGGCGAAAGCGAACAGTGCGTGGGGCGCCAGTTTGTCGCCGGCTTCCCAGAGCCCCACCCAGTGGGCGTCGCTCTCGGCCAGGGCGGCATTGGCCACCGCCAGGAAATCGTCCGGCCGAGCTTCGATCCAGTCGATGGAAATCACGGAAGCCAGGTCGGAATGGGCCTTGCTGGCAGCGACGAGGGTGAGATGCCAGTCCCGGTAGAACTGGTGGCCGAGGGAATTGATGTTGTTGGCGAGACGCGCCTCGCCGCCCTCGGGCACGATGATGGCCAGATGGAAACGCGGCTTCTCGGCGAACGCCACGATGCGCTGCGCGATCCAGAGGGCGTCGCGGTGCAGAAAGGAATGGCCCAATTGCCAGAGCCGGTATAAATCCGGTTGTTCCACGTCTTCCGCGACCGTCGCCTCCTCCTCCCGCCAGTCGGCCGGCATGGGTTTGGCCAGCAACATGATCTGCAGGGCCTTGAGATCCTCGAATTCCTCGTCGCCCACGTCCTTGAGCACGATCTTCTCGGTCTCCACCGTGGTGCTGC
>CAIXFP010000620.1 GCA_903918705.1 uncultured Pseudomonadota bacterium | reverse complement strand
CTGCATGGCCAGGGCGCGCGCCACGGTGAGTTCCAGGGTCGCCATCTCGAACGGCCGGATCAGATAGTCCACCGCCCCCAGTTTCATGGCTTCCACCGCCGATTCGACGCTGCCGTGGGCGGTGAGCACCACCACCGGCACCGTGTCGCCGCGCTCGCGCAGGGCACGCAGCAGCCCCAAGCCATCCAGGCGCGGCATGCGCAGGTCGGTGAGCACCAGATCGAAGGGCCCCTCCGCGCAGCGTTCCAGTGCCTCCTCGCCGTCGCCGGCCTTGGCCACGTTGTGGCCGAGGCCACCCAGCGCCAGTTCCAGCAGACGGCGCATCTTTTCCTCGTCGTCCACCACCAGGATGCGTTTGCTCAATTCCTTGCTCCTTGCATAGGTCTCGGGTTGAAGTCGCCGGCGCTATCCCGCCGCCGCGCGCGGAAAGCGTACCGTGAAACAGGCCCCGCCCAGTTCACTCTTGCCCACGGCGATCTCGCCGCCGTGGGCCTGGACGATCTGCTGCACGATGGTCAGGCCGAGGCCGACGCCGCCTTCGCGCCGTGTGTAGAACGGGTCGAACACCTTGGCCGCCGCCTCCGCCGGGATGCCCGGCCCGTCGTCCGCGACCCGCAGCACCAGGCTGCCGCCGGCCTCCGCGCTGCTGATCAGGATGTGGCCGCCCGCGGGCACATGCTGGATGGCGTTGATCACCAGGTTGAGGATGACCTGGATGATCTGCTCGCGATCGCAGTCCAGCAGGCTGTGCCCCGCCTCCAGGCGGGTTTCCAGCTGGATGCCCTGCTTCTCCGCCCGCCCCCCCACCAGAGCCAGGGTGTGTTCGATGATGGCGTGGGGGTCGTGGGGCTCGAACCGCGGCGGCCGCGGCGAGGCGCATTCCAGCAGGGTGGTGACCAGACGGTTGAGGCGATCGCTCTCGCTGACGATGTAGCCCACCAGTTCCCGCACCTCGGCGGAATCCCCGGCGCGCCGTTCCAGCAATTGCGCCGAGGTCTTGAGGATGCCCAGGGGGGTACGCACCTCGTGGGCCATGATCGCCGCCATTTCGCCCACCACCGCCAGCTTGCCGGCGCGCACCAGTTGCTCGCGGGAGGCTTCCAGGGCCTGGATCATCTCGGCGAAGGCGCTACTCAGTTCACCCACCTCGCTGATGCCGGTCTCGATGCGGGGCGGGGTGCCGCCGCGGCCCTGGCGGAAATGCCGCGCGAAGGCGGTGAGCTGGTCCAGGGGCCGGGCGATGCGGGCCGACAGACGCCAACTCAGCCAACCCGCCACCAGCATGGTGAACACCAGGCCGGCCAGCATGGCCCAGGTCAGCCGCCAGACCGGGGCGAAGGCCACGGCGGTGGATTCCACCACCAGGGTGTGCCAGCCCAGGCCCCGGTAATGCTGATAACCCCGCGAGGCGGCCGCGCCCACCAGCACTTTCCCGGTCGCCAGCGGGGCGCCGTCGCGGGTTTCGCTGCCCGGCTCGGCGCCGCCGCCATACCAGCCGCGCAACCGTGGCGCGGCGCCCAACGGCGCCAGGGAGCCGGCCGCGGCGATCACCCGGTCGCCGCTGTCCAGCAGCAAGGCGGTGCGCGCGCCGGCGGCGACGTCGTCGCCCAGGGTGCGTTCCACCGCGCGCCAGTTGAGCACGGCGTATAGATAGCCGATGCGCCCCAGGCCAAAGGCGTCCGCCACCTCGCTGCGCAGGGTATAGCCGACCCCGCCGGGGCCCGGTTCCAGGGCCACTTCCGCCCCACCGGCGGTGACCGCCGGACCCGGGAAGAACACTCGGCCCACCAGGGCCGGACTGCTGGCGGCCACTACCCGCCCGCGCAAATCGGTGCAATACAGCGCGCTGTAGACCTCGCCGTGGCCGGCCTTGAGATCCGCCAGCAGGCGCGCCAGGCGCTTGTCCACGTCGCCCACGCGGATGTCCTGCAAGAGTTCCAGGCGATGCCATTCGCGCTGGTCCTCGATGCGCTCGGCGATGAAGACATCGATGCGCGCCTGCAGCGCCCCCGCGCTGTTGCCCAGGTTGCGGGCGATCTCGGTCTGTAGGGCATTGCGGAATTCCAGGAAGGACAAGGCGCCGGAGAGCAGCACGGCGAGCAGCACCAGGAGCAGGG
>CAIXFP010000619.1 GCA_903918705.1 uncultured Pseudomonadota bacterium | reverse complement strand
CAGCCTCGAAGATGTCAGCGGTTTCGGTCTGATCCTGCCGCCCTCGCACCTTTCCACCTGGCGCATCGTCAAATATGTCTTCCAGCAAAACAACCTGACCTTCACCGTCACGTTAGAAGCCGGCGGCTGGGAAGTGATCAAGAAATATGTGGAACTGGGCATGGGCATTTCCATCGTCACCGACATCTGCCTCACCGGCGCGGAGAAGCTGGTAAGCATCCCCCTGACCAAATACTTCCCGAAGCGCAGCTACGGACTGGTCCTGCGCCGCGGCCGCTTCCTCTCGCCCCAGGCGCGGCGCTTCATCGAGATCATGGAAGAGGTCTACCGGCAGTAGTCCGGGCGCGCCGCCCGAGTGGTATCACGCGGGAGTCCGGGTGCGGCGGCCACGGGTTACAATCGCCCGGGTTCAATTGACTGACACGCATGGAGCCTTCGATGGACTACGAACAGGCACGCTTCAACATGATCGAACAGCAGATCCGCCCCTGGGAGGTGCTGGACCCGAAGGTGCTCGATCTGCTGCACATGGTGAAGCGGGAAGATTACGTCCCCGCCGTTTATCAGTCCCTGGCCTTCGTCGATATGGCCATCCCTCTGGGCCACGGAGAAGCCATGTGGGCTCCCGTCATCGAGGCGCGCGCCCTGCAGTCCCTCCAGGTCAAGGCCACTGACCGCGTCCTGGAAATCGGCACCGGCAGCGGCTACTTCACCGCCCTCCTGGCCCACCAGGCGGCCCTGGTCGTCACTGTGGAGATACACGCCGACTTGCGCGATGAAGCAGAAAGGAAATTCCACGCCCACGGACTTGCCAACGTCCAGACCCGTCAGGGCGACGGCGCCCGTGACTGGCCCGGCGACGGCAACTTCGACGTGATCGTCCTCACCGGCTCCGTGCCCTTGCTGCCGGAAGCCTATCTGCGGCGCCTCAACCCTGGCGGACGCCTGTTCGCTCTGGTAGGCGAGGGTCCGGCCATGTCCGCCCGCCTGGTCACCGCCACCGCGAGCGGTGTCTGGCGAACCGACGTGCTGTTTGAAACCGTGTCCAAGGTCTTGCTCAACGCCGTCGAACCGGAACGTTTCGTTTTCTGATCATGCAGCAACTCCAACCCATCGAGCTCAAGGCCTGGCTGGACGACGCAGCGCGTCCCAAACCCCTGCTCCTGGACGTGCGCGAGGGCTGGGAATACGACCGTTGCCATCTTGACGGCGCCACCTTGCTGCCCATGAGTACCTTGCAGGCGCGCCTGGGTGAGCTCGACCCGGCCCGTGAAACCGTGGTGATCTGCCATCATGGCGTGCGCAGCTTCCATGTCGCCCGTTTTTTGGAAGCCCATGGCTTCAGCAATGTGATCAACCTGTCCGGGGGCGTCGCCGCCTGGGCCAGGGAAGTCGATCGCGCCATGCCCACCTATTGAGTCGTCCCGCCATGCGTCTGCCCCTATTAGCCGCCGTTCTGGCCTGCCTCGCCCAGGCTGGATGGGGCGCCAATCTGAGTGAAATCTACCAACTCGCCCACGACAACGACGCAGCCTACGCCGCAGCCGTGGAGACTTATCGGGCCAGCCTTGAAAAACTGCCCCAGGGCAAGTCACTGCTGCTGCCGACGGTGAGCCTGGGAGCCAGCGCTTATCACAACAAAACCGACTCCAGCATTCCTGGGTTCTCCAATTCCTCGAACCCTTACGGCTACAGCCTGTCGCTGACCCAACCTGTCTACCGCATGCAAAACATGGAGGCCTACGAACAGGCCAGGCTGCAAGTACTACAGGCGGAACTGACCCTGAAGGCGGCGGAACAGGATCTGCGCCTGCGCGTCGCCAAAGCCTACTTTGACGTGCTCCAGGCCCAGGACGTGCTCGCCACGGTGCGCGCTCAAAAGCAGGCCTACGCCGAACAACTGGCCCAGGCACGTAAAAGCTTTGAGGTGGGCGCGGCCACCATCACCGACACGGACGAAGCCCAGGCACGCTACGACCTCACCTCCGCCCAGGAAATCGTCGCGCTCAACGATATCGAAGTGAAGCGCCGTTCCCTGGAGAAAATCATCGGCCGGGAAGCGCCTCCCCTTGCCGTACTCGATGAGAAAGTCCGGTTGCCCCAGCCCGTGCCCAACAACATGGATGCATGGGTCGATCGGGCCGAATCCAATAGCCTTGCCGTGGCTCTGGGCCGCTTCGCACTGGAAATCGCCCGGCGCGAGGTGGACAAACAGAAGGGGGTACATCTGCCCACCCTGGATTTAAAAGCCAACTACAGCGACAACCGCGACCAGGCCATGTCCTCGCTGACCGGCGTGAACAGCAGGACCGGCAGCATCGGTCTGGAATTCACCCTGCCGCTGTATCAGGGTGGCAGTATCAGTTCCCACGTGCGGGAAGCTTCCGCAAACCTCGAAAAAGCCCGCTACGACCTGGACAACGCCCGTCGCCAAGCCACATTGGATGCCCGCCAAGCCTATCTCGGAGTGAACTCCGGCGGAGCCCAGGCCCAGGCGCTGGAGCAGGCGTTGGTGTCCACCGATGCCCAGCTCAGATCCACCAAACTGGGCCTGGAAGTCGGCGTGCGTACCCGCGTCGACGTGCTCAACGCCGAACAACAGGTCTACTCCACCCGCAAGGATCTGGCCACGGCCCGCTACCAGGCGCTGATTGCCGGGCTCACCTTGAAGGCCGCCGCGGGCGCGCTCACGGATGCAGACTTGAAGGGCCTCGACGGCATGCTGCGGACGGGGCAGTGATCCGAGTGAACCACCGGAAAAGCCCGCCTGAAAGCGCTTTTCAGGTTCCGGTGCTCCGGTGCAACGAGAACAGCCCTTGCCGAGGTTCTTCGCCGCATCGCCAAACATCTGAATACTAAAGAAATTCCAGAATTGTTCGTTATCCGGAGCGGACACCTTTTTATCCGGAGAACGCAATGCCTGGACATGACTGGTGGGGCGCGCCGCAATGGGCGGCCTGGCTGGAGTACAAGGATCTGCCGATCAAGGCAGCGACCAAGACCGCGCTGGTGCGGATGGAAGAAGAAGGTGAAGAAAACCGCTCCGGCCACGAGTACGCCGCCTTGTTGCTGGACGACCCTTTGCTGGCGCTGCGGTTGCTGCGCGACGCCAATCGCCGTCTGCCGCGCCGCCTGGCCCACGACATCACCACGCCGCTGGGCATTTTGCTGGCTCTGGGCACGGAACAGTTCAAGCGGCAGGTTCGTGACGCGCCGGAAGTGGCCGGCGGCAACCAGGGCTTCCTGGACATCGAACGCCGTGCCTCCCTCGCAGCCCGTATCGCCTTCGCCTGGGGTTCGCTGCACCACGACCTGGACCAAGGCGAATTGGCCCTGGCCGCCCTGCTCGCGGATGCCGGTGAGATCGAACTATGGGCCTTCGTTCCGGAACTGCCTCAGAAAGCCCTGGACGAACTCCATGCCGGTTGCGCCGTCCGTAGTGACCTGGCGCAACGCCAGGCCTGTGGCTTCACCTTCCGCGACCTTTCCCTGGAACTCATAGAGCGCGGCGGCCTGCCGCAACTGCTGAAGCAACTCATCCGCGGCGACGAAGGTATGCGTGCCCACATCGCCCGCCTTGCGGTGAATGCCGGCCGCCACCTGAGCTACGGCGCTGGCGATCCCGCCTTGCCCCACGACATCGTCGCCGCCGGACGACTCACCCACGCGCCGCTTGCCACGGTGGTTCAGGGATTGCCCCTGCTCACCGAGGAAGAAAGGGAAGCCTTGCTGCTTGCCGCGACATTGCTTATGCCTACAGCCGCCTGATTCCAGAGGCTGGGCGGCAATCCGACAAAGTAGAATCAGGCGGTACGATGAAAGTGAGGCTGTAATGCGCACACCACTTCTTCTCCGAACGAGCGGTAGTCGAACACAAGAGCTGGAGACGTGTGGAGTTCCGGCACGGAATCTGAATAACCTGGCGTCGGAAATCGGCGCCGGACACATTACGATTCGCGTTCAAGGGTTGCATTACGGAGGACGGGCAGGTTTCGCCGGGCTGGTTACATGACATCCGCCTTCCTCCTGCAACTTCTCCTGCAAGTCTGGTTACCCATCGCCCTGCTGGTGGCCGCCGGCGGTGCCTGGGTGCGCTTCCGCCCGCAATTTCCCGCCGAGGCGCTCAGGGTCAACCTCAACCGCCTGGTCATCGACGTGTTTGCGCCGCCACTGTTGTTCGCCCTCTCCGCGCAGGCACGCATCAGCCACGAACTGCTCACCATTCCGCTGCTCACCATCACCGGCATAGCCATCAGTTTTGCCCTGCTCTACCCGCTGCTCTGGCACACCAGCATGGGGCGCGGGCTCAAACGCGAGACCCGCGCCGCCATCCTGCTTGCCGGCACTTTCGGCAATGTGCTGTTCATGGGCTATCCGACTTTGACTTTTCTCTACGGCGACAGCGGGGGCAGTTATGCCGCTTTCGCAGATGTGCTCGCCTCCACCCCCCTGGTCTGGACCTTCGGAGTCTGGATCGCCACCCGGCTGGGGCATGAAGGTGGCCATGGTCATAGTCTGTTCCGCACCGTGCTGACCCTGCCGCCGATCTGGGGCTTCGTACTTGGTTTCGCAGTCAACCTGACCGGCGCCGAGATGGCCCCCCTGATCAAGGCCGCAAAATTCATGGGCCAGGCCACCATTCCCATTATGATGTTCAACCTCGGCCTGTCCATTCCCTGGCGCGATCTCAGGCCGAGTCGTCCGGTGCTGGCAGCCGTTGCCGTGAAGCTGCTGCTTGCTCCTCTGCTGGTCTACGGGCTGGCCCGTGCCGGCTTCGGATCTCTGCGTCCGGCCCAGGCCGGCGCCATTCTGGAAACCGCCATGCCCACCATGCTCATGGCCGCCTCATTTGCCGACCGTTTCCACCTCGATGTGCGCGCGGCGGCCTTGACCGCGAGTTGGACCAGCCTCACGTTTCTGCTGACGCTGCCGGGGTGGATCGCGCTGCTGCGCTGAAACTGTAACAGGCTTGCAGCGACCGGCTCGGAACGAATCCTTGCAACTTTTTTCACATAAGGGCTGGCAGACTCGTCTGACAACACCCTAGAATCGGGTAACCATGAACCGATTGTCACGACCACGCCATGCAGCGAGATCGGGCTTAGAAATGCGGATGAGGAGGTGAATAACATGACATCCAGGAAAATATTCATTTGCCACCGGCGTGGTGACGCTGTACGGCATGCCGGCATGCTGCTGCAAAATCTACGTAATTCTTATGGCGCAAGCACCCTGCACTATGGTTCCCATCAGTCGGAGGAAGGCAAGGTGCTGTGCAAGGAGGGCCTGCATGCCATGATCGAGGCACGCGCCGTTCTGATCCTGATCGGGCCGAACTGGGCATCCCATGACAACCAGGAACGCCTTCACGAAATTCGGGGGGCCGACCCATTGCGCCGCTGGATCGCTCTGGCCCTGACCCGCCATGGCGCCGGCGGGTGGGAGGCGCCCATGCTGATACCTGTATTGCTGGACGGTGCGTCCATGCCGAGCCGATCCTCCCTGCCCAAGGACCTGAAGGAACTGCCCAGGCTCGCCGCCTTGTCGTTTCCCCGCGATGAAGCGCTATGGGCCATGCAGTACAGGCAATTGCTGGATAACTTGAACCTCGCCCTGGGCATCGACTCGGATACCCACTCAGACTGGCTGACCCGTCTCTGGAAACCTCTTTCCCTGGCGCTCACCCAACTGCGGCGTGCCTAGCCCATCTTTAACACCCTCCCCCTGATTTCCCCAGATTTCTGCGGATATGGCGTGCACATTCTGCGTTAACACGGGAACAGTCTGGTTTGAGGCGCCATTTCATCCTGGCAACCCCGGTTTCCAGGATGATCCTTGATTCCTCAGTTGACCGCTCGTTTGGCTCCGTGAGGCCGCATGAGTG
>CAIXFP010000618.1 GCA_903918705.1 uncultured Pseudomonadota bacterium | reverse complement strand
GTGACGTTGCCCTCCCATTCCGGCTCCAGCGGCGTGACGTTGACGATGATGCCGCAGCGCGCATACGTGCTTTTCCCCAGGCACACCACCAGGACGTTGCGCGGGATGCGGAAGTACTCGATGGTGCGCGCCAGGGCGAAGGAGTTGGGCGGGATGATGCAGACGTCGCTCTTCACCTCGACGAAACTGGCCGGGTCGAAGTTCTTGGGATCGACCACGGTGCAATTGATGTCGGTGAACAGCTTGAATTCGTTCGAGCAGCGCACGTCGTAGCCGTAGCTGGAGGTGCCGTAGGACACGATCTTGCCGCCGTTGACGCTCTTCACCTGGCCGGGCTCGAAGGGCTCGATCATGCCCTGCTCCGCCGCCATGCGGCGTATCCACTTGTCGGATTTGATGCTCATGTTGGCTGCCTGATTTTCGGAAGGATGCGATTTTGCCTCAGAACGCCGCCGCGCCGGAGAGTCGCGGCTGTGGCCGGGCCAATTTCCAGAATTCGGGCGGCGCCGGGTGATCGCCGCAAACAAGGCCTCGCGGCCGTCGGTCCACCGCCATGCCCCACGTCACCCTTCGTGGCCATGCTCCCGCAACCATTTCCTGAATTGGGCCACTTTCACTTTGCCGGCATCTCCATGTTTCAGGAAGGCCAGGCACACCCGTTCGGCATCGCGCAGCCGGCCCGTTGATTCATAGAGGAAACGCAGCCGCTCATACGGAAAGTAGCCCTTGAAGCGGTCCTTCAGATTGGCCTCATATAGTTCGATCGCCTCCTCCCGCCGATGCAGGCGCTCCAGGGTCGCCGCCTCGGTATTCCTGTTGGCCATGGTGTCGGCGACGAAGTCGGCATGTGCCTGGATGAACAAGGCTTCATCCAGGCCCCGGGCTTGCTTGCGCAGGCCCAGCAATTCGGCTTGCTGGCCTTGAAGCGGCATGCGGGAGGACTCTATGGCCAGGATCCTTTCCTTGATCGGGTCCACGCGCTGTTGCTCGGGCGAGGGGCTGGACGCCTTGCCTCGTCGGTCGCGTAACCATCGAAATAGTCTGTATGCCATGTAGGTCAGCCACCCCGTGTTTTCCGGGGCCCAAGGAGATGGATCGACACACGCCGCGACCGCCGTTTGCATCCTCGGCCCGATCCTGAACCAACCGGACTCCCCGGCCCCATGTGCCGCGGCAAGGAATGCGCGGGATGTTCCGCGGGCTGAACCGGCACGGCTCCGGCGGAATTCTCACCGCCTCCCGTGAGGCTTACAAGATGCGCGTTTCCCGCCACCTGCCTACGGCAAGAGTTCCCGGCCGGGTTCCGGAATACGCCTCAATGGACACTCGCCGGATCGGTCACGAACGCAATCCGCACCACCCCGGCCTGCTGGGCCGCGGCCATGATGCGGGCGATGGCTTCGTAGCGGGTGTTGCGGTCGGCGCGCAGGTGCAGTTCCGGTTGCCGGGAATGGGCTGCCGCCTCGGCGAAACGCCGGGCCAAGTCCGCGAAGGGGATGACCTGGTTGAACAGGGGGGCCGTGATGATGAAGATCACCAGCAGCACCAGCATCACATCCACCAGGGGCGTGGTGTTGATTTCTGCCATGGGCTGGCCGCGGTTGTCGTCGAATCCGCCGAAGGACATGGTCAGACCGCCTCGCTAGTGGGCACGCGCGCGCCGCTGGTCAGGAAGGAATGCAGGTCGTGGGCGAAGCAGTCGAGGAAGGCCAGGGTCAGGCGGTTGGCGCGGGTCAGGGCGTTGTAAGCCAGTACCGCCGGTATCGCCACGAACAGGCCCGCCGCCGTCATGATCAGCGCCTCCCCCACCGGCCCCGCCACCTTGTCCAGGACCACCTGGGTGGCGCCGGAGAGGCCCACCAAAGCGTGATAGAGGCCCCACACCGTGCCGAACAGGCCGATGAAGGGGGCGGTGGAGCCGATGGAGGCCAGGTAGGTCAGGCCGGATTCCAGGCGCGCCTGGCTGCGCGTGATGTGGTTGCGCAGCGCCCGGGTGATGGCTTCGCTGCGTGACACGCCGGCGCCGATGCCATTGCTCCGGGCGTGCAGGTCGGCAGCGCTCAGTGCCACCTTGGCCATGCCGGCGAACAGGCCGGAGCT
>CAIXFP010000617.1 GCA_903918705.1 uncultured Pseudomonadota bacterium | reverse complement strand
GTATAGCCCTCGTAGCCGAATTCCCGCTCCTGGTTGATGTCCAGGAAGGGGATGCGCGCCTTCAGCGCCGTGTACATGTTGCGGCCGCCGGCGATGAGGATGTCGGCCTGGTATTCCTTCACCACGCCCAACAGGGCCTTGGGGCTGCCGTCGGTGATCATCTTGGTCTTCTCGCCCATGATCTCGCGGATGCGCGCCTTGTCCTCCTCGGTGGACTTGCTGGTGCCGGTGGCCACCACGTCCATGCCGAGATCCTGCAGGGCGGAGACGATGGACCAGGATTTCACCCCGCCGGTGTAGAGCAACACCCGTTTGCCGCGCAGCTTCTCGCGCCAGGGTTCCAGGGCGGCGTGGATCGTCGCTTCCTCCCGGGCGATCAGGGCCTCGGTGCGCGCGGTCAGGTCCGCGTCGCCGATGATCCGGGCGAAGTCGCGGAAGGCCTGGGAGGTGTCGGTCACACCATAGAAGCTGCCTTCGAAGTAGGGCACCTGATACTGGGTTTCCAGCTTGCGCGCTACGTTGAGCAGGGCCTTGGCGCACACCACCATGCTGACATCGGCGCGGTGCATGGTCTGCACCTCGTGGAAGCGGGCGTCTCCCGACAAGGAACCCAGGATGCGCAATCCCAGTTCGTCGAACAGGGGCGCCACGTGCCAGAACTCGCCGGCGATGTTGTATTCGCCGATGAGGTTGACGTCGTGGACGGTGATGCCGGGGCGCTGGGCTTCGGGCGGCACCGGGTCCGGTTCCCGGGTGCCGATGACGTACTTGAACATGGCTTCTCCGGCGATGCGGTTGCCCAGGTTCTTGGTGCCGTAGAAACCGGCGCAGTCCACCGGCACCACCGGTGTGCCCCAGCGCTCGGCGGCGGCGCGGCACACCGATTCCACGTCGTCGCCGGTCAGGGCCGGCACGCAGGTGTTGTAGACGAACACGGCGGCGGGAGCGTGGCTGTCGATGGCCTGCTTGATGGCGTGGAACAGGCGTTTCTCGCCGCGGCCCATGATCACGTCCTGTTCGGTCAGGTCCGTGGTCATGCCGATCTTGTAGAGTGTCGGGCCGCTGGAACGGGTGCCCCGGTTGTCCCAGGAGGAACCGGCGCAGGCGATGGGGCCGTGGACGATGTGGGCCACGTCGGCGATGGGCAACAGGGCGATCTGGGCGCCGTCGAAGGAGCAGCCCCCAGCCGTGGCGCCGGGCTTGGGCCGGGCGCAACCGGATTTGGACTTGGCGTTGTGGGCGCAGGCCGGTTCATTGAGCAGTTCGGCGATCTGTTTGGCTTGCATGGCGCGGCTTCCTGATGGGTTCAGCTTGCCATTTGCAAGCTTTGTGCCAGAGCCAAGTGTTTGTTTGTAATAGGGTGGCGCGGCGGTTTGTCGCAATGGCGACAAATCATTCCGACTCATTGTGGCGACGTCCAGGGCCGCGCAATGTGTGCCGAAAAGGTGGAAACTGCCGTGACCTTGCCCTACTTTCTCGCTGAGGCTTTCCGTGAACAGACCTGCCCCTGACGTCATCGACGCCATCACCCGCTGCAACGCCGGCCGCGATCCGGAGCGCCTGGCCATGAAGTACGCCAAGATGGCGCAAAGCCCGTTTGCCTTCCTGCGTGGAACCTGCCACCTGTACTACGACGCCCTGCCGGATGCCCCCTTGTTTCGCGCGCCCCCCCTGGCCTGGAGTTGCGGCGACCTGCATTTCGAAAACTTCGGCAGCTACAAGGGCGACAACCGTCTGGTCTATTTCGACATCAATGACTACGACGAGGCCGCCCTGGCGCCGGCCACCTGGGATCTGGCGCGCCTGCTGACCAGCATTCAGTGCGGGGCCGACGTGCTCAAGACGACGCCCGCCGAGGCTCGCTCCGTCAGCCAGACCTGTTTGGATGCCTATCGCCAGGCGCTGGGCGCGGGCAAACCCTTGTGGGTGGAGCGGGAAACCTCGCTGGGTCTGGTCAAGGACCTGCTGAACGCCTTGCAAACCGGCGACCGCGCCGCCTTCCTGGACAAGCGCACCACGCGGGACGGCCGCCATCGCCGCCTGAAGCTGGATGGCGTGAAGGCCTTGCCGGCCACGGCGGCGGAGAAACAGGCCGTCGCCAATTTCATGGCGGACTTTGCCGCGAGCCAGCCGAATCCAGCCTTTTTCCAGGTGCTCGACATCGCCCGCCGCATCGCCGGCACCGGCAGCCTGGGGGTGACGCGCTACGTGGTGCTGGTGGAAGGCAAGGGCTCGCCTGACGCCAATGCCCTGCTGGACATCAAGGAAGCCAAACCCTCGGCCCTGGCGCCGCATCTGGCCCGTTTGGGGCTGGCGCAGCCTAATTGGGCAGACGAGGCGAGCCGGGTGGTCGCCGTCCAGAAACGGATGCAGGCGGTGGACCACGCCTTCCTGCATCCGGTGAAGCTGGCCGGGTTGCCCTGCATCCTGAAAGCCTTGCAGGCCTCGGAAGACCGGGTTGCCATTGGCGAGTGGGGGAAAAAGGCGGAGCGCCTGGAACAGGTGGTGGCCAGCATGGGCCGCATCCTGGCCTGGGACCAGTTGCGGGCTTCCGGCCGCGCCGGGGCGGCGTGCGCCGATGCGCTGATCGAGTTCGGGAAACGCGACGACTGGAGCGCGGACCTGCTGGCCGCGGCAACGGCCATGGCCGAGACCACGCGCCATCAGTGGCAAGCGTTCCGGAATGCGCCGCCCGGCGTGGCGGCGTAGCGGCAATCGTAGGTTGGACTAAGCAAAGCGTGCCCAACACGGAGGCGGGTTGTTGGGCACGCTGCGCTTTACCCAACCTACGACCTGAAGCCGGATTACATTCCGTCCACGTTGCGTTGCAGCCAGTATTCCAGCAATGCCAGATGCCATAGCTTGCTGCCCTGGATACGGGTGTGGTGGCGCTCCGGTTCCGCCAGCAGTTTGTCCACGTAGGCGCGCTGATACAGCCCGCGTTCGCGGCAGGTGCGGGAGTCGAGAATGTCACGCATGAATTCGAGGAAGTCGCCGCGCACATATTTCAGCGCCGGCATGGGGAAATAACCCTTTTTGCGGTCGATCACCGCGTCCGGCAGCAGGCCCCGGGAAATCTGTTTCAACACGTGCTTGCCGCCCGACCCCAGTTTCAAATGTGCCGGCATGCTGGCGGCCAGTTCCACCAGTTCATGGTCCAGGAACGGCACTCGTGCTTCCAGGCCCCAGGCCATGGTCATGTTGTCCACCCGTTTTACCGGGTCATCGGTGATCAGCATGGTCACATCCATGCGCAGCACCTGGTCGAGGAATTCGTCGGCGCCGGGTTCGGCCAGGCGCGCGGCGACCGTGGCGGCGGTGTGGTCGGGGCCGTGCCAGGGAGGAGTAAGCATGGCCAGGGTTTCCTCGTGGTCGCGGTCGAAATAGTGGCGGCGGAAGCGATCCAGCGGGCTGCCTTCGCGTTCCGCCTGCATCCGCTCGTACCAGTAATAGCCGCCGAACACCTCGTCAGCGCCCTGGCCGCTCTGCACCACTTTCACGGTCTTGCTGACCTGTTCCGCCAGCAGGTAGAAGGCCACCGCGTCCTGGCCCACCATGGGCTCGGCCATGTTGTCCACAGCTTCCGGCAGGCGCTGTAGCACCTCGCTATTGGGGATGCTGAACTGATGGTGGCGGGTGCCGTAATGGGCGGCGACGGCGTCGGAGTATTCGAATTCCTGGCCGGCCTCGTCAGGGTGGTCCTCGAAGCCCACCGAGAAGGTCATCAGGTCGCTCACCCCCTGTTCCGCCAGCAGGGCCACCAGCAGGCTGGAATCCAGCCCGCCGGAGAGCAGCACGCCCACCTTCACGTCGGCGATGGCCAGGCGCTTCTTCACCGCCTGCTTCAGGCTGGCGTGGATGGCTTCCGTCCATTCCGCCTCGTTCATGAGGCTCGCCGGACGCTGGGCGGTGAGCCGCCAGTAGGGCGTTTCCTTTGCATGGCCGCGGGCATCGATCGTCAGCGTGGCCGCCGGCGCCAGCTTGCGCACGCCGGAGAGCACGGTGCGCGGCGCCGGCACCACGGCATGCAGCGTGAAATGGTGATGCAGGGCGATGGCGTCGAGGCTGGTATCGATGTCGCCCGCTGCCAGCAGGGCCTGGACGCTGGAAGCAAAACGCAGGCGTTGCCCGGTGAGGCTGTAGTAGAGGGGCTTGATGCCGAGGCGATCGCGGGCGAGGAAGATGGATTGCTTGCGAGCGTCCCGGATGGCGAAGGCGTAGGCGCCGTGCAGGCGGGCGACACAGCTTGCGCCCCACTGCGCATAGGCGCGCAGGATGACCTCAGTATCGCCGTCGGAATGGAAATGTTGGCCCAGGGCCAGCAGTTCGGCGCGCAGTTCCGGGTAGTTGTAGATGGTGCCGTTGAACACCAGGGCGAGGCCGGCTGCCGCGTCCACCATGGGCTGGGCGGAACGGGGCGACAGGTCGATGATGGCCAGGCGGCGATGGCCGAAAGCCACAGCGCCTTCGCTCCAGAATCCTTCCGCATCCGGCCCGCGCCGCGCCAGGCGCGCGGTCATGCGTTCGATGGTTGTCCGAACCGGCGCCTGGCCGTCGAAACGGAATTCACCGGCTATGCCGCACATGGGGTTCTTCTCTCTTGAATTGGAACCCCCCGTTGTAAAAGGGGGGCAGGGGAAATTTAACGCCGGGTCGAGAACCTGATGCCGCCACAAATCCCCCCCGGCCCCTTTTTTGCAAAGGGGGGAGAGAATCCTCACACATACAGCGGCTCCTCCTCCATCAGCGCCACCTGCTCGCGCAGTTCCAGTATGCGTTCCTGCCAATAGTGGGGGGTATCGAACCAGGGAAAGGCGGCGGGGAAGGCGGGGTCGGCCCAGCGCCGGGCGATCCAGGCGGAATGGTGGATCAACCGCAGGGTGCGCAGGGCTTCGATGAGATGCAGTTCGCGCCGGTCGAACTCGACGAAATCCTCGTAGCCGGCCAGCACGTCGCAGAACGGGCGTGACTGGGCGGCGTGGTCGCCGGAGAGCAGCATCCAGAGATCCTGCACCGCCGGCCCCATGCGGCTATCGTCGAAATCGACGAAATGCGGCCCCTCGTCGGTCCACAGCACGTTGCCGGCATGGCAGTCACCGTGCAAACGCAGGTGTGCTACCTGGCCCGCCCGTGCG
>CAIXFP010000616.1 GCA_903918705.1 uncultured Pseudomonadota bacterium | reverse complement strand
CGATCGCATGCTGGACATGGGCTTCATCGAGGACATCGAGCATATCGTTTCGCGTCTGCCGCATGACCGTCAGACTCTGCTGTTCTCCGCCACCCTGGATGGCATGGTCGGCAAGATCGCCGCCGAGATGACCAACAACCCGCTACGCGTCGAAGTGGCGACCCAGGAAGACCAGAAGGCCAACATCGACCAGCGCATCCTGTTTTCCGACGACATCGGCCACAAGCATCGCCTCCTCGACGTGCTGTTGCGCGACGTGGATCTGACCCAGGCGCTGATCTTCACCGCCACCAAGGCCAGCGCCGAACAACTCTCGGAAACCCTGCTGGAACAAGGCTTCTCCGCCGCCGCCCTGCACGGCGACATGCCCCAGCACAAGCGCACCCGCACCCTGCAACGCCTGCGTGACGGCCATACCCGCTTCCTGGTGGCCACCGACGTGGCCGCCCGCGGCATCGACGTCGCCGGCATCAGCCACGTCATCAACTTCGACGCGCCGCGCCAGGCGGAAGACTATGTGCACCGCATCGGCCGTACCGGCCGCGCCGGCCGTTCCGGCATCGCCATCACCATGATCAACAGCAAGGAACGCCACCTGGTTCGCGAGATCGAGCGTTACCTGGGCGAAAGCGTGCGGGTCGACGTGATCCCCGGCCTGGAGCCCAGCCCCCGCACCGAACGCGGTTTCGACAAGTCGCGCAGCAACAAGAGCGGCTATGGCAACAAGAGCGGCGGCTACTTCGGCAACAAGACCGGCAACAGCGGCGGCAGCAAGCCCTGGGGCGAGCGCAGCTACGGCGACAAGCCCGCGGGCGAGCGGCCCTGGGGCGAGAAGAAGTTTGCCGACAAGCCGGCCGGCGATCGTCCCATGGGCGAGAAGAAATGGTCCGACAAACCCCGTAGCGAATACCAGGGCAATGCGCCCAGCCGTGGCCAGGGCTATCCCCAGCGCGACATACAGCCGCGCCGCGACGACGACCGCAATTCCTTCGGCTACGGCGGCGGCAACGCAACCGCCCGGCCGGATCGCGACGGCAATACCTGGGCCAAGCCGGAAGGCGGCCACGCCGCCAAACCGGCCTGGGTGAACAAGTCGGACACCCGCCCGGCGTTCAAGGGCAGCGGCCCGCGCACCGAAGACCATCGCCCCGCCACCCCCAAGCCGCGCGGCCGCCAGAGCTGGTAAGGCCGCGTCGCTTTTTGCCCGGGAGAAGCAAGCTGCCTGGCCGCGCGCTGTTGCGGGCTTGATTGATTGCTTGGAGGGGCGCCAGTGAGGGAAGGTGCGGAGTGAGGGGGCAGGTGATTGCCCCCATCAGCCTGCTGTGACGCCTGATCAGGACGCAGCAACTTCGCTCTTCCCGGGGGAGGGCGAAGCGTGAATTAGATGGCGTCATCCTGGGCTGAAAGTGACTGATCTAGTTCGAGATGCCGTAATCTTGTGTATACTCAGCAAGTTTTCTATCGGGCTTCGCGCCCTTTTTTTATTTCCTGAACATGGATCTGCAGACACTGATCGAACCGACCCTGATGGGCATGGGCTATGAACTGGTCACCCTGGAAAAGGCTGGCCGGGGCTTGTTGCGTGTGTTCATCGACAGCCCGGAAGGCATCAATCTGGATGATTGTGTGAAGGTCAGTAACCAGTTGACCAGGGTGTTCATGGTCGAGAACATCGATTACGACCGTCTCGAAGTGTCCTCGCCGGGTACTGATCGGCCTTTGGTCAAGGAGGCTGACTTTCTGCGTTTCAACGGTGAGCGCGCGTTGGTCAAGTTGCACGCCCCGCTTGCTGGCCGCAAGCGTTTTACCGGTTTGATCAAAGGTTTGCAGGATGGTGTGCTGCAAATGGATGTGGATGGTGTACTGGTGGCGATACCGCTCGTGGAAGTGGATTCGGCCCATCTGGCGCCGCTGTTACAGGGTACAACCCGGAGGATGCGATGAGTCGGGAAGTCTTGATGCTGGCCGATGTTCTGGCGCGTGAGAAAAATGTGGAACCCGAGGTGGTGTTCGGTGCATTGGAGGCCGCTTTGGCCCACGCAACGAAAAAGCGTTATCACGATGACGTGGATATTCGTGTCGAGATCGACCGCCGCACCGGTGAGTACCAGGCATTCCGCCGCTGGGAAGTGTTGCCCGACGAGGCCGGCCTGGAATTTCCCGATCGCCAGTATCTCTGCTTCGAGGCTCGCGAAATCAAGCCGGAAGTCGATGTGGGCGAGTTCATCGAGGAATCCGTGGAAGCCGTGGATTTCGGTCGCATCGGTGCCCAGGCTGCCAAGCAGGTCATCTTGCAGAAAATCCGGGATGCCGAGCGTGAGCAACTCCTCAACGATTTTCTGGCGCGCAACGATACCCTGGTATCCGGCACCATCAAACGCATGGAACGCGGCGCCGCCATCGTCGAATCCGGGCGCATCGAAGGACGCCTGGAAAAGGATCAGATGATTCCCAAGGAGAACCTGCGCATCGGCGACCGAGTTCGCGCCTATATGGTGCGGGCGGAACGTGCCGCGCGCGGGCCGCAGTTGGTGCTCTCGCGTACCGCGCCGGAATTCATCATGAAGCTGTTCGAACTGGAAGTGCCCGAGGTCGAGGAAGGCGTCATCGAGATCAGGGCCGCGGCGCGCGACCCCGGGATGCGCGCCAAGATCGCGGTGAAATCCAATGATCCGCGCATGGACCCGCAGGGTGCCTGCATAGGCGTGCGCGGCACCCGTGTTACCGCGGTGACCAATGAGCTCAACGGCGAGCGCGTCGACATCGTGCTGTGGGCCAGCGATCCGGCCCAGTTCGTGATCAATGCCCTGTCGCCCGCCCAGGTCAGCAGCATCGTGGTGGACGAGGAAAAGCATGCGATGGACGTGGTGGTGGAGCCCGATCAGGTCGACGTGGCGATCGGCCGTTATGGCCAGAACGTGCGCCT
>CAIXFP010000615.1 GCA_903918705.1 uncultured Pseudomonadota bacterium | reverse complement strand
CCAGCGCCGATCCTGCTCGGACAGACCTTCGCGCCCCCGGAACCGGTCAACCACCGCCTTGACCTGAAGGAACTTGGCTTCCGAATACTGGGCGTCATCCGAGCCCGTCACCGAGCCCTCGGTGCAAGCGCGCAACTCCTGCTGGAAGTCCCGGATATCCGCATCAGGACTGGGCTGCGACTCCAGCACAATATAGCGTCCGCGGTTGTAGTCGATCTCGGCGAGCGACTTGTTGATGTGGGCAATGCGCTCCTTGATGGTCTCGCGCTCACGGGCCAACTGGGCGTTGAAGTTGGCGATCTCGTTGATGGTGTTGACGTTGAGCAGTTCCTTGAAGCGGTCGACAAAACGCGGCAAATCGTCCCGGTTCAATTGCGTCAGTAAGTTCTCATACTCGAAGGCCGCCTCCAGGCTGGCATCGATTTCGGCGGTTTCAAGTTTGAACGCCTCCTTGAAGGAGGCCATCGCCTTGATGGTTTTCTCGGCCAGGCGTTTGAGTTTCAAATCTTCCGCGTCGATGCGTGCCTGTAGCCATGTGCGCACATCCTGTTCGCGGTTGTCGCAGGATTCCACGGTCAGTTGATGCTCACCGAGCGCTTCGCTGCGCATCGTCTCAAGCGTCGACGTCAGCCCTTCATCAAGAATGGCGTCCTGAAGCAACGTCGCGGTTTGTCGATGCAGGTCTTGCGCATCCGAGCGTCGCTGCTCCGCCTTCGCACGTTTGTCGCGCGCGCCTTGCAGCTCGGTGTCGGTCTCTTTCAGCGCCTGTTGCAGTTCCCGCAGCCGTTCATTCAATTGCTTGAGTACATCGGAGGCCGATTCCAGTCGGGCTCTCTCATCGACCATGGCCGCAATATCCGTGGCTACAGCCGCCCAATCCAGCTCCTCAAAGGCGGTGAATTCCTCAAGACGGGTTAGTGCATCGAGCCGAGTTTGCAGACCCTCGCGCGCCTGCTGGATGTTGCTGATCTGGCTACCGACCTCGCCCAGGCGGATTTCGAGCTGGCGTCGTTTGGCCTCCAGCGCGGCAATCTTGGCGCTGTTGCTCCAACCCAGCACATAGCGGCTGCGATCCTCGATGCGGTGGCGGTCATCCTTCTCGTGGCGGCCGGTCGGGTCCTTGATCTGGCCCGCGAGCGTGATGGCGCGCGTCTCCCGGCGGAACTGCTCCTGCGTCGCGCAGCAGGCCACATCGAAACGGTGGGCCAGTTCGCGCTCCAACCAGTCGTAGTGGGGTGAATCCGGCTTGATGGCCAGCTTGCGCGCCAAAGAATCACGGTGCAGGTCGGGCAATTCGCCAGCCTTGCGCGGACGCACATGGAAATACACCAGGCGGCCACGCAGATGACTGCCATCCACCCATTCCGCCACGGCCTTGTAATGCGCATCGGGCACCAGCAGCGCCAGGCCGAAGCCGCGCAGCAGGCGTTCGGCTGCCCCTTCCCAGTCGCGCTCGTCTTCACGCACCTGGATCAATTCACCGGCAAAGGGCATGTCGTCCACGTTCAGGCCCAACGCACTACACATCGCTGTCCGAATCTGAATCTGCTGGTCGTCGATGTTGCTGCGGCGACGCTTGAGGCTGTCGATCTCGGCCGACAACAGGTCGTGTTCCTGCTTGCCTTGTCGTAGTGACACACCATGTTCGGTCAGGGTGTTCTGCAGATCGGCATTTCGGTTGAGTGCTTCCTCACGCCAGACCTTGAACTTGCCGCGCTGCGCTACGAAGGCCGAGACATCTGGCGCGATGGATTCGCCCAGCACCGCTGCCAGCTCGCCGTAGCGTCCAGCCTTGGCCTTGCGCGTATCGCGCAACTGCTCTTTCTTGCGAATGTCGGCGGCGAGCCGTTCCAGGCGATCGCCGCCGTTGTCGTTGATGGCCTGCTTGAGTGCATCGACCTGGCGGTCTTGCTCCTCACGAACGTTGTCGAGCCGCTGGACCTGTCCATCCAGGCGATCCCATTCCTCAGCCAACAGGCCCAGTCGCCTTTCCAGCAGGCCCAGCTTCAGGCCGGCAAAGTAAGCGCGCAGGTTCTCGCGGCAGCGGCGCAACGCTTCCACCTCCGCAACCAGCACGCCGTGCCGGCTGCAATCGGCCACCAGCGGCGTGAGCAACTCCACTTGCTGCTGGGCCTTGAGCACCGCCTGATGCGCACGGTTGAGGTCGTCAAAGTGCCCGATCAGTGCCTGGATGCGCGGAACCACGTCGAAGGGTTCCAGCATGTGGCTGCGTACGAAATCGGTGAGGTTGCCCACCGACTTCATCGACACCGTCTGATGAAACAACTCCAGCGCCTGATCGTTCTCGATACCAAAACGGCGACGAAACCAGGCTGCATACGGCGGAAAACTGTCATGCAATTCCGTGCCTGAGCCACGCAGTTTCTTGCGCAGTTGGGCAATGTCTGACCCGAAGTTGGCGAAATCGGACGCAATCGACATTGCATGCTCCGCGCCAAGAAAGAACCGGGCCGGTTGCCCCTGGGCATCCTTCATCCAGAACACCTGCGCCAGACTCACCGTCTGGTCATAGCCGGCGTTGTGGAACACGCCGAGGATCACCGAGTAACTGTTCTGGTCACGCAATGAAACCGGTTTGGCCGCGCCCGTGACCTCATTGCGCTCGGACTTGTAATGACCGAGTACATAGGATCGCAACGTCCGCTCTTTGCTGTCTGCCCCGGCGGCCTTGTTGTAGGCGATTCGGTGCGCGGGCACCAGCAGGGTGGTAATGGCATCCACCAGGGTGGATTTGCCCGAGCCGATGTCACCGGTGAGCAGGCCGTTCAGGCCGTTGAGTTGCAGGGTCCAAACCCGGCCATCAAAAGTCCCCCAGTTGAATACCTCCAGGCGCATGAGCCGAAAACCCGAAAGGGCATCATCGGCAACGAAGTCCAGTCCAAGGGATCGCGGGTCATTCATGGCCTTCGCCCTCCCCGCGCGCCGCAGTAGCAGACAAGACGCCAGACAACTGAGTCTGATAGACGGCCAGCCGCGCATCGAATTCGGCCAGCCACTGCGCATCCACGAACGCTTTCAATATTCGCCGCACCTCGTAACTGGCCGGTCCCGTGGCTGCGGCTGCGGCAGCGGGCTTGAGCTTATGCAAAAACCCGAGCTCAACTACCTTGTTGATGGTGCTTTCGATCTGGTCGATCAGCTTCGCCTCATTCGGACCATCCGGCAGAAAGACTCGCACCAGTTCCACGATGTCATCGCGGCCCAGTACAAGCCGTGTGTCACCACCGCCGGCATCGAACTCGGCCAACTTCCTGCGCAACAGCGCCAACAGCAAGCTGACCGGGAAGGACAAGGGCCGGCGCGCCACCAGCCGGGGCAGTCGCGGGGTCGGATCGTCGTCCGTTGGTTCAGGACGGCTCTTGAGAAAGGCATAGCCTTCGGCCTCGTCCAGCACCAGATCGAGGTTCAGCACGGCCATGTAGTCACGGACCCGAGCCTGCAAGTTCAATAACGCACCCCACAGGCGTTCGTCGCTTTCTCGGTAGAGCACACCCTTGAGCAAGCTGATGAGCAGAACCGAAAGGTCCGCCGCAGGTGCCGGTGCTGTATTGGCGTGTTCTTCTTCCATCCCTTGCCTCGGTTATCTCGTACTTGTTCAGCGCAGGAAAATCACCCGTGACAACCTCGCGCTGCGGGTGAGCGGCTCACCATCCGCCGCCACGGCCTGCCAACGAATGGGTTCGATCGTGCCCTCATCCACCACGGCGCTGAACATTTCATCCCCCAATTGCAGATAAGCCACCAACTCGGCCAGCCCCTGTTGCAAAGGCTGCATCGCCACCAGTTCGCTCAAGGTGACTTGCGCCCGGTCCTGCAAAGTGTGCCGGATGTGTCGGGTGAGCCGCGCCTTGTCCACCACCACCTGGTCGAATAGCGCCGCAGGATCGATGTCCTCGTCTCCCGCCTGCAAGAGAGACTCGGCAATCACCGGCTTGATGGCGGGGGTGAACATCGGACGTTCCATCGACAATTCAATATCTGCGCAAGACTCGGCCATCTGCATCACGTTGCCTGCTGGAGGCGTATCGCGCAGGGCCAGCACTTTGCTCTCAATGCCGTGCAGGATGTCCATGATGCGGCGGTTCTCGAGCCAGGCCTTGTCGTCCAGGAAGCGCCTGAGCTGCTGGGAAAGTTGCGCCACCGTGCGCTGGGTATGTTCGCCAGCCTCCAGCCAGTCGTAATGCACTCGCCGGGTTCGCGCATCCGGTTTCAAATCGGCGACTGGCGGCAAGGACAACACGCGCGCGAGCAGTTCGGTCAATTCCTCCTGCCTGCTGCTGGACATCAGAAAGTCCCAGAATGCCCGGAAACTCTTGCCCTGGTCGGAGTCGGCGATGGCGTCGCGTTCGCCCATGATCTCTTCCAGCAGTGCTCCCTTGGCACCTTCCCACAGGGCGATGCGTTCTCGTACCCGCCGGTCGAGCAGCCGGAAGTTGTGCTCCACCTCGCGGAAATCGGTGAGTAGTTCCCGCGCCATCTGCATGAACTGCTGGAAGCGATCCTTGAGCGCGCTGTCGTCCAGAAGCGGCACATCACCCGACAGCACCCGCGCGATCTCGGCATCGATGTCTTCGCGGCGCTTGTGCAATTCGGCGATGCGCCGGGCCGGATCGGATTCGCTGCCCTCGCTCATCTGGCGGAGCAACTCGAACAAGGTCAGCAGGCGCGATTCGGTGCCGACGAAACTGCGCTCGGTCAGCGTGCCTAGCCAGGCGATGGCCTTCTCGGTCGCCGGGGTCAGGTCGAATTGCGGCTCGTCAGTCCCCTGGCGGTAGAACTTGCGCAGCCAGCCCTTATCGGGAGCCGCCCAGTCGTTCAAGTAATCGGCGGCACGCTTCGGGAAGGCCGCCTCGCCCAAGGTCTGACGCAGGGCATACAACTCGTCCTCCAGCAATTCGGCCAAGTCCGCCGCCGCCATCACCCGCACATTGGGGGCAACGAACACGCGGTGCAGAAAACTCGCCACCAGTGACGCATGGTCCGAGCGCAACAGCCGCCACGCGGGATGATGGGTGCGCAGGGTATCAAGCGTGGCGTAGTCGAGGGACATGCTATGACTGCCCGACCTGAAATACCTGCGAGCGGTGCCATGCAAGATAGGCCTGGTGTTCGATCGTCACCCAGTGAAGCGCCAAGGACTCGTCCAGCCGCAACTGAACCCGTTGTTCCGCTGACAGTCTCGGCGAGCAGATCAGCCTTCCGGCGAGATCGAAACTGATAAGGCCCCGGTCAAACAGGGCGTCCAGGTTGGCCACCAGCAGGAAGCCGTTGAAGACATCGAGGCGTTCCTCGTCGCTTTCGCAATCCGCCCACGGCTTGGCATGACTGGCCCGCAGGACATCAGTCAGGTCGACACCCGTGACGGCGCAAGCGCCACTCCAGTAATCCAGGAGTGCTTCCCGGAACGTATCCTGGCCGACACGTTGCTTCACCATCCGCTCGACTTCCGTGCCGCCCGGAGGCATGGCCGCGATGGCCTTCTTGACACGCTCCCGATAGGTGGCAGCCGCCTGATTGGGCAATGACTGGGCAAGTTCTGCCGCACGCCGAAGCAATCGCGCCAGGTGCTCGATATCGGCCGCCACAAACACGCCGGGATAAGGTGACTGTTCAGGCAGGCTGCGCGCCAGTTCCTGTTGAATTAGCCCTCCCGGCAGCTTGATGCGCCAGCCGGCTCCCTCAGATTGCTTTTCGATGATGGCCCGAGCGGGGTGACGAGCGGAAGCCAGCTTGATGCCAAATTCGGAGCTTTCGAGCACGTTTTCCCAACCGTGTTCACTTCCCGCCTTCTCGATCAAAGCGCGTTCGAGGGCATTCATGCTTGTGAACCCCGGTAGTTCCCAACCAAGTTGTGATCCAGGCGATTCCACTCGATCTTCCGCCGCCGCCAATGCTCGACTATGGCCTGGGTGAAATCCGGCCTGACCAGCTTGGCACGAGACTCCAGCCATTCGGCGGATTCACGCCGCATCACCACCCCCTCCAAGGGGCCAGAGCGGAAACGGCTTGGCTCTGACTGGATCAACTTCTTCAGCTCGGCAAGCGTGGTGTGACCTTGAAATAGTGCGGGCACGACAGACAGGCCGAGCCTGCGAGCCAGGGCATCCCGCCGCGACGTGCTCCAGAACCGCCCCTCTGACCGGTCGTAAACGTCGAATACCAGGAACCAGGCAGGCAAGCGTTCGTAGGCCACCGAGTGGCGTGCCGCGCACCACTCGCCAAACAGGATCAGGTTTTCGCCCAAACTAGTGACAAGATCATCCACTCGCTGGGAAACCCAGCTATTCAACTTCTCAAACTGCCCTGCATAGGGGGTTTGAAGATACTGGCCACGGTTCTGCATGCGGAGAACACCCTCAGGGCCGATTGACAATCCCAGGTTGGCGCCGTCCAGCTTCTCCTCGATGACTACATCACCCTCGAGCAGGGCTTTCACCTCAGCGGGTGAGAGCACTTTGTCGTCGCGAGGCGCGCCTTCACCCAGCCAGGCGATGTGCGGGGTATGGGGAAAGCGAAAAAAATCGGTCACGCGCCAAACTTGTTCTGGTGGAAGCGTTGGATATCACGCTCGCAAATGAACAGGACGTCCACACCGTGATCCTTCAGAGCGGGCGCCCAATCTATCCACTTGGAGTCCGCCGCCTGCAACACGGGCGGGTGGTCCGGATGGGAACTGGCCACCGCCACAAACTTGCGATCCGGGGCATCGAAGTTCGCCAGCCGATCATCGTCCGGGAAACTCTCGAACCCGCGCCGGGCGTGGGTCTTGATCTCAATCCGGTCGCAACGGGCCGCATTGGCGCTATTTCGTAGCGCCCACTTCACGAAGGCATCGCCCGGTCCCTTGCCGCGATTGGGCCTAGTCTTGTTCTGGTACTCGCTCAGAATCAGGAAGGCATCGTCCAGCGCCAGGCGGCCTTCGCGGATGATTTCCTGCAACCGTAACGCGCAAGTCCTGATGCAGTCCGGGGACACGCCCTGATGCTGTTGGTTGGCGACCAGCACCACATTGGTATCCACCACCGAGGTCAACATGTCCCGTCCTCGTTTTCGGCTTCCCGGCGTTTCATCGCCGCCACGGTGCGGGCGGTCAGTTCCGCCATTTCGTCGCCGAAGAAGTTATCCGGCCAGTTCTCGATCTCGCCATACAGATTGACACGCAGGGGCTCCAGCTCCGTGCCGCTGCCGCCGCGCTTGCAGAAATAGATCGCCACGTCATCCGGCGAGACCAGGCCTTCGGCGATACGCAACTGCAGGCGATTGAGCAAATGTTCGGAGTGGCTTTCCACGATCAACTGGACACCCCGGTTGTCGCCGCCCTCGCGCGCCTGAATGGCGGAAATCAACACATCCGCCAATTCGGATTGCACCTGGGGGTGCAGGTGAATTTCCGGTTGCTCCATCCAGACCACGGAATTGAACGGGCAATAGAAGGCTTCGACCAGGGCCGGCAACACTTGCGACACGCCAAAGCCCACATCGGTGATCTTCACTTCCGAAGCAGCGGGATGCGTGCGCACCAATACCTCGAATTCCTTGCGGCCTTCCGCCACCGGTTTGACGATGAAGCTGTCGATGATGCCGAGATCTTTCAGCCAGGCGGCGATGAACTCCGCAAAAGGTTGCTGGCGCTTTTTCGGCCCGCGATTCAACAAGCGTTGTTGTGCCTGGGCGGAAAGAATGGCCGGAATGGCGTACTCCCCCTTTTGCCCCACATCCTCCGGCGTATCGCCGGCCCATTGGTAGGTGCGGCGAGGATAGTCACGCAGCGGTCCCAGGTAATAGAAACGGCTCAGCAGGGTTTCCGTGGCCAGCGCAAAGTCGTTCAGAAAGCCGGCATTCTGGAAACGGGCGCGGGTCAGCTCCGAAATCCGGTAGAACTTTTCCGGCTCCTCCAGGGGCCACTTCCTGCCCTGGGCGCGCACGAAACGGTATTGCTCGGAGGTCAGTGCATATTTGCCATCGGCATCCTTTTGAAATTCGGCGGCAAGCAATCTGTCCTTCCCGGCGGAAAGCGCATAGCGAATCGCTGCCACCTCGGGCTGGTGGTTCTTGTCGGCGGACAGCGTGGCATCCAGGGACAACTCGTCGCCCTTGAACCGTGTTCCAGGCTGCAAGGGGTCCTTGACCTCCAGGGCGGCTGGCAGGCGCCAAGCCAATTTGAAGCGTAGCGATTGGTTGGTGTCGTGGCCGTGCAGACAATCGGTAAAGGTGCCCAGGTCGATCAGGGTATTCGGATCGCCCAGGTGCAGCGCGCGGCGGCGATCCACCGACAACGCGGTCTGTTTCAGCGCCAGCAACAGGTGCCCGAGGCTGCTCTTGCCGGCGCTGTTCGCGCCGAAAATCACGGTCAAAGGCGCCAGCCGCACCGGGCCGGTATCTTTCCAGGCCTTGAAGTTCTGGATACGCAGGGAAGTCAGCATGGTCTAGCTCCGCTGTTCAAGATGTGGATGAAGGGATGTCGCCGCCCGCCGCCAGTCGATCCCAGGCTTCCAGCACCAGACGCTGGGTGCGGTATTCGCCGAATTCCTTTTCCTCATTGTTTTTGAGTACGCGGAAGGTCTCCGAGGGGTAACCCGCGCCCATGACCGATTCCGGGTCGAGGATGTAGCAGAGGTCTCCGCGGGAGAGGCCGTAGAGGCGCGCGTAATAGGCGTCCAGCTCGGCGCGCAGGTCGGCGCGGCGCTTGGGGTCGAAGGGGAAGGGGGTGATTGGTGAGCGGGGATCGGTGATCCGCAACAGCTGGTTGGCCGCTTCGTCACCGAATGCCGATCTCAGATCACCGATCACGTCCTCCGCCCAGGATTTCAGGTCGTGGGCGGTGTAGGTCAGTTCCAGGACGCGGGGGACGATGAAGGCGAGATCGGTGTCGGTGTAGGCGTCTGGGGGGAGGATAGCGAATTGCTTCAAGTAACCGTAAGTCAGGTGAGTGCCGCCGACCTTTACGCGAGCGATGAAATCCAGTGTCAACGTCCCGAGGTTGCCCAGCAGGGCCGCCGTCAGCCGGGGCTCCTGGTTGGTAAACATCAAAGGCAGGGTGTGGCCCACGCCCACCTTCGGCACCACTGCTGCAATCACGGTACGAATCTTTTCTACGCCAGTGATGTCCCGCCAGCCCATCAGCCAGCCCTGTTCCCAGCGGTTGTCGGTGAGGCGTTGTTCGACTTCTACGGCATCCACCCAATAGCGGGGGGTGCCTGCGAAATCTGGGGCGGACTTTTCGGCTTCGCTTACGTCCCGGCTGGCCCCATCGGCGCCGTAGGTGGCCCAGCGGTGATCGAACTGGTGAACCATCTTAGCTTCAAACAGCGGCAGGCGGCCGGGGCCGGGGGCGGTGTGGAAGAGGTGGCTGTCGTTGGCCATGTGAATCATCGCCAGGAAGCGAATGCCCCAGGGGTTTTTGTCCGGCTGGCCTTCTTCGATGAGCACGGGGGAGGCGCGGTAGAGCTTCTTGGTTAGTTCGGCGTCCCGTTGGCTGCGGAACACTGGGCAGGTGCGGGTGTTGGGGTTGATTAGGCGGAATTCGCCGGGGGTGAGGGTGAAGCGGCGGAGTGGGTCATGCACTTGTGGCGGCTGCCGAGCGAAAAAGACGAACTCAGCTTGTTCCGAGCCGCCAAGGGTCAACATGCAGAAGCGGAAGGCGTGATGCACCGACGGAAATATGAATTCCTCGTTCTCGAACGCCAGAAGGCTGACCAGCCGCCCGCTTTGGGAAACCGCCTCGAAATACGCCTTGGTGGAATCGTCGGTGGCAATGCCGGTGGGCACGATGAAGCCGGCTCGGCCTTGGCTTGAAACCATCTGGCTGATGGTCTCGGCGAACAGGGCGTAGGTGTTCACGTCGCCGACGCCGGTGAGCGGGTAGCGCCCACCATCCTCTCCTTTCAGATGAGCGAAAACACTGGCCGCTTCCGCCGTGCGGCGGGCGGTGATGAATTCGGCGTGAAGTCGCTGCTCGGCCTCGCACTCATGGGCATGGTGCTCCAGCTCCGGGTAGAGGTGCCGGGCCAGCATCCCCTGTTCCAGCCACTGAATGCGTTGACCACGTTCGGACTTATTTTTGGCCTGGGCTACCAGAGGGTGGCGGGTGGCGAAGAACTCTTCCTCTTGCAGCTTGATGCGCTCCCAGGGCGGGTTGCCGAGGACGCAGTCAAAACCGCCCCGAGCGAACACCTGCGGGAAAGCCAACGGCCAGTGCAGCACACGGGCGTTTACGCACAGTCGTTGCGCGTTCGCCAGTCGCTGCTCGTGTTCGGCATTGCGCGAATCGCTGAACAATTCCAGATAGAGGGTCTTGCTTGTTGGGGTGAGCGGTGAACGGTGATCTGTGATCGGAGTGCCGCTCTCACCGCTCACCGATAACCGCTCACTGATCACCCGCTTAGGCGCTAGAAACGCCCCAACGAAGAGGTCCGCCGCATGGGCCAGTCGGCTACTGCGGGCATGTTGGAGGAAGGCCGCATAGGCCGCTTCCTTGGCGGAGATGTCGCCGGTGGTGTTGGCCGGCATTGCCTCCAGGGCTTCCAGTTCGGTGAGGGCGCCGGCGTTTTCCAGGGTCAGGGAGAACTGGGCGCTATCGCGACGTTTGGCGAAGGCCTTGAGGCCCTCCTTGTTTTCCTTGCCGATCTCTTTGCAGACCGCCTTGTCGTCGCCGGACAAGGGTTTGAAGGCGGCATCCGGTATGCCGTGGGTCAGTTGCTTGAGGTCGGTGAGGCCGATGAGAGCATCGCCGCAGACCAGATGATGGTCGAGGAAGGAGAGCGGCAAGCCTTCTTCGTAACCTTCCAGCCACAGGGCGGTGCGGGCCAGCTCCAGCGCCATGGGGTTACGGTCCACGCCGAAGATGCAGCGGCCGATCACTTCCCGCAGGGCGTGGCGATAGTCGCCCGGGCGTACCGCGCCTTCCGGAGCGCGCAGTGCAGCCAGGCGTTCCGCTAATCGGCGCGCGGCGGAAAGCAGGAAGTGACCGCTGCCGCAGGCCGGGTCGATAACACGGATGGCCAGCAGCGCGCCGGTGGGGTCCGTGGGGTTGGCCTCTACCCTGGCTTCGATGACCGGGTCGAGGGCGGTCTTGATGAGTTCCTGTACCAGGCTGTCCGGGGTGTAGTAACTGCCGGAGAGCTTGCGGGCATTGCCGGAGGTCGAGCCTTCGTCGTGCAACCCGACGAAGCCGAAGCGGCGCGCGGTAATG
>CAIXFP010000614.1 GCA_903918705.1 uncultured Pseudomonadota bacterium | reverse complement strand
CATCTGCCGGCAGGCGGCGTTCAGCGCCCAGTGGCCGAGCTGGTAGATGAGGCCGGATTGCTCGGCGATGGCGATGAAGTCGCTCGACGCGAAGGTGCCGAATTCCTCCGACTTCCAGCGCAGCAGCGCCTCCACGCCGACGATGGCACGGGTTTCCACGTCCACCAGGGGCTGGTAATAGAGCAGCATCTCGTTGCGTTCCAGGGCCTTGCGCAGGCTGGTTTCGATGGCGAAATGCTGCAGCGCCTTCAGGTTCATGTCCGAGGTATAGAACTGGGCATTGTTGCGGCCGCTGTCCTTGGCCTGGTACATGGCGGTGTCGGCGCAACGCAGCAGGGCGTTGGCGTCCATGCCGTCCTCGGGAAAGCGGGCGATGCCGATGCTGCCTCCCACGTAGACCTCCTGCTCGTACACCGACACCGGCAGGCCGATGGCCTCCAGGGCGCGCTCCGCCACCACCTGGGCTTCGCTGCGTCCGCAAGGGCTCAGCAGGATGACGAACTCGTCGCCGCCCAGCCGGCACACTGAATCGCCCGCCCGCATCAAGTTGCGCAGACGCTCCGCCACGGTTACCAAAAGTACGTCGCCGGCCTCGTGGCCCAGGGTGTCATTGACCAGCTTGAAGTTGTCCAGGTCGATGAACAGCAGCGCCACGCCGCGCCGAAACTCGCGCGCCTCGGCCACGGCTTCGCGCAGGTTATGCATGAACAGGTTGCGGTTGGGCAACCCGGTCACCGGGTCATACCAGGCCATGCGGCAGAGGTTCGACTCGGTGTCGTCGATCTTGCGGCGCAGGCCGAGAAATACGTTCCAGGCCACGCCCAAAGCCATCGCCATAGTGGTCAGGCCGATGCCGACGAACCAGGCCAACCGCCGCATCATGGCATCGAACCGGGCCTTGACCACGAGACGGCCGATGATCTGACCATGTTCCAGCAGGGATTGGCTCTGCACCGTGCTCCAGCCCTGGCTTTGTTCATCGAGCAGGGGCGGGGTGGCCTGGCTGTCGCGGTGGAATTCGGCGAGCCGAGAGCCATCCGGTGCGTACAGGCTGGCCGCGATGATTTCCGGCGCCCCGCGCAGGGACTGCAGCACCTCCATGGCCGCCACCTGATTATGCTGGCGTAGCGCATCACTGCTGCGGATCGCGGTGATCTGGACCTTGGCCCCCAGGCTGTCCTGGAAGGCCTGATTCAATTGCCAGAAATGGGTCGCCAGCAGGACCGCGAAGGCCAGCCCCAGGGCCAGGGCGGCGATCGCCAGCTTGGCGGAAACCATGTGGGCCAGTATGCCGAGATCCTTGCTGCGGGCCGTCGTGCTGCCAGACATTGAGCAGGTTCTTTTCGGGAGCGGGAAGCGCGCCATTCTATGCGGAATGGGTTACATCGTTCGTAATGGGCGGAACACGCCGGCATCCCGGTAGAACGCCGGATCGGCATTCCCCGGCCACCAGCCGGGAACGCCCAGCACCGGCAGCGGGAACAGGTCGGCCGGGCGGCGTACACGGCCCGCGGCCCAGAATTCCGCCAGGGCGGCATCCAGCCAGGACGGCGGCGCGCCCGTTTCCGGCAACGACTCCAGCTGCAGATACAGGCACTTGGCGGTGATACCCGGCCAGGGCGCCAGCAGCTTTTCCAGGATGGCATGGCCGAATGCATACACGCGCAGGCCCTGCCAGGCCCCACGCCATGCCACGAATGCCTCCTGCCAGCGCCGTGCCGCCAGCAGTTCGGCCAGGCTGGCGTCGGGGCCCACCAGCAACAGGCCGCTCTCGTCGAACAGGGTGCCAGCATCGGAAACCGGGCCGCGCGGCGCCCCCCGATTGCGTTCCAGTTCTGCGCATTGCAGAGCATTGAGCGCCGCCTTGGACCGGGGGAAAGCCAGCCAGGTCAGGGCGTTGAGCAGGTCGTGCCAGTTGCGTTCGCGGCTGGGCACGGCGCCGTTGGCGAGGATATCGGCCTCGTAATCCCGTTGTCCGCAATGGACATGCTGGGCGGCGAAGGAGAGGGGCCGGCCGGCGCTGTTGCGTAACCCCTGGGCCGCGGCCAGGGCGTTGAGCCGGGCCAGGTCCGGCCAGTCGTCGCCGGCCAGCAGCTCGGCATGGCCGGCGACGTGGTGGAACGCCGGGGTGGCCGCGAAATCCGCGCGCCAGCCAACTAGCGCCAGCGCCCTCGCCGACGCCTGTGGCTTGTCCCCACGGGCCGACGGGGGCGCCGGCGCTACAGTCATGTCGCCAGCCCGCCCAGCAAAGAGCGGTAGCGGCGGGTCAGTTCATGTTCGCCGCCCAACAGCGCGAACAGGGAAATCAGGCCGCGGCGGCCGATGTCGTCGCGGAACTCCGGTGCCGTGCGCGCCAGGTCCAGCAGGTATTGCAGGGCGGTTTCCATTTCATCGTCGAACAAGGCGCGGGCCGCCGCGGTCAACCGCGCTTGCGGCGTGTCCGGAGCGGTATCGGCGGCCGCCGCCGTGATCAATTCCAGGTGGATCAGCATGGGCGCGATGTCCGCTCGCCGCCGCGCCGCCAGGGGCAAGGACGCCAGCAGGGCCAGGGCCTCGTCGGGACGGCTGTCCAGGGTCAGGAGTTTGGCCAGGTCCAGGGCCACCGCCAGGTCTTCCGGAGCGTCCACCGCGATACGCGCCAACCGGGCGATGGCCTCCGCGGTGTTGCCCTCCTGGTGCAGGCGCAGGGCCGCCATGCGGCCGCGGTCCTGCTCGCCGGCCAGGAAGCGGGAAAGGGCCTCGTGGAAGGTGCTGTCCGGCTCGGCGCCGTGGATGCTGTGCACCACCTCGCCCTGCAGGTAGAACTTCACCGTGGGCACGCTGGTGACGCCGAGTTCGCGGGTGCGCCGGCCCAGGTCGTCGCTGTTGGCCATCACCAGCAGGAAGCGCCCGCCGTATTCGGCCGCCAGCTTCACCAGGCGCGGCATCAGTACCAGGCAGGGGCCGGCCTTGGGATGCCAGTAATGCACCAGCACCAGGCCTTGCTGGGAATTGCCGAACACGAGCTGGTCGAAATTCTCGCGGGTGGCATCGAAAACGTAAGGTAGCAGTTTCATCCATATCCCCAGACAGCCATCCAGTCGATGGCGGGCCACCCCGGTTCGCGCTGTGCGCTGCCGATGATGGCGTAGTTGCGGTTGCCGACATCGCGCTCCTGCGGCGGCTCCAGTGCGCGTTCCCGCGCATCCAGCACGCTCACCGCCCGGCGCGGCGTGCCGCCCGGCGCGCGCCGGGCAACGCAGGCTATCTCGCGATTGGCCAGACGCACCAGGGTGCCGGGCGGATAGAGACCCATGCGGCGCAGAAGCAAGGTGGCGATCTGGCTATCCAGGCGCCCCTTTTCCCGTCCGAACAGTTCCTGGTAGGCAAACCCCGGCGCCTTGGGCGGCCGGTAATGACGACCACCGATCTTGGCGCAATAGTAGTCCGCCACCCGAAGAATCCGCGCCGCCAGGGTGATCGCATCCCCCGCGAGGCCAGCAGGATAGCCGCTGCCGTCCAGGTTTTCATGGTGCTGGCGCACCGCGTCCAGCCACAGGGTGTCCTTCACCCCGGCCCGCTCCAGGCTGGCGGCGCCAGCTAGCGGATGGCCGCGCAACGCGCCTCGTTGCGCCTCCGGCAGGTCGCCGGCCAGTCCATGCAGGCGGTCATGCAGATCGAGGCTGGACAGGTTCATGGTCAAGGCCGCCGCCGCCAGGCTCTCCTGTTCGGATGCGTCGAAATCCAGCGATTCCGCCAACACGGCGGCCACGAACAACACGCGCAGGGCGTGGCCTAGCGCGGGGCGCGCCAGTGACACCAGGGTGGCATATCCGAGGCAGGCATCGGCATCGCCGCGCCGCAGGTCGAGAAATTCCCGCGCCAGCAGGCGCAGCACGGAGGCGTCCGGTGCCTTGAGTACGTCCGCGGCCTGCCGCGCGACCGTGACCAGGCGCCGCGGCGGGGAATCGGGCTCTTCACCGCCGCGGCCCGCGCTTTCACGAAACAGGGAGCGGCTGGCGAGACGATGGAATTGGGCCGCGTCGGCGAGGACCAACCCGGCGCCGGCGATCAGCACGCCGGCCTCGGAATAGACGTCCCAGGGCAGGGGATGGCCGATCAGGGCGGGATCGAGGTCGACGGGTCTGAGCAAGGCGTGGGTATCTGGAATCGGGATGGCCGGGGTATTATCCCATGTACCTCACAGGTCGAACCCCGGCAGTTCCCGGACCGGCCTGGCCCCCACAGGGGCGGCGCCAGGAAGGCCTGCCGGGGGCACGATGATTTCCGACAACTCGACGAGGCTCGCCATGACCATCCACGCTTTGAACGACCAGGAAGTCCGCCTGCTGAGAAACGAGATCGAATTGCTGATGGCGGAGCGGCAACGCCTGCTGCAGGTCGCCGGCGCCGCCGCCGTGCTGGTGGCCAACCTGGATTCCGACAACCTGCCGGACGACCAGGACACCATAGACGCCGCCGAGGTGCTGGCGGAGAGCCTCAACGAACTGTCCGAGGAAACCCTGAAGGATGCCCTCGAAGTGGTTCGCGCCGAATTCGACCCGGACGCCCAGCAAGCCGCGGCCCAATAGGAAGCCCGTCCTCGGGCCGATATAACCCGCATCTCCAACCCCCCGAAAATTCACTTCGGGACGGACCGCCCGCCCTTCCCCGGCAACAGCGCGAACAGCCCTGCGGGCGGGGGCGTCAGGCTCAGCTTCACGCTGTCGTTCGGGCTGCCAACCTTGCGCGACAGGCCCATGCCCGTTACGGGCAGAGCAAGCCCGACGTGTCGAGTGCGCGACGTCTGGCCGACACGCATCCATCGCTCCCGGCCCTGGCCTCTTGCCCGGCATCGCGGCACCGACCCGCCGTGTGGCTGTGAAAACCGGCTGCTCGCCGCCCTGCGGGCCTGGTCGCGCGACGCTCGATCTGCCAATTAGAACAAAATATACGAATCGATACACGTTATCGATATTACGTATGCAATAAGATATACCTATGCCCGAGACATGGTTGAAATATGCCTGGAAGTGCGGAACTCATAGCCCGCAACGGCCACGCTTGCACTAGACTACGGCCGCCCGCTCGTGGCCCCTTCCCCATCACCAGGAGACATGCATGAACAAGACCGAACTCATCGACGTCGTTGCAGAAAAAGCCAGTGCATCCAAAGCCGCCGCCGGTGCCATCATCGGTGCCGCCATCGAAGCCATCACCGAAGCTGTCGCCAAGGGCGAGAACGTCCAGTTCATCGGCTTCGGCACCTTCAGCGTCCAGGAGCGCGCCGCCCGTACCGGCCGCAACCCCCAGACCGGCAAGGAAATGAAGATTGCCGCCAAGAAAGTGGTGCGCTTCAAGGCCGGCGCCGCCCTGACCGCCGCCGCCAATCCGAAGCCCGTCAAGAAAGCCGCGGCCAAGAAGAAGTAAGCGCCGCGAGACGCCCGCCCTCCAGCGACGGAGAGCGGGCACTCAGGCCACATCGGGCCGGGCCCGCACGGCGACACCCCTGGCTCCTCGGGAAGCTGCCCCGCCCGACAGCAAAAACATGAATTCCAACCTTCAGCAGGCCATCCAGCGCCAGCGAGGCATCCTCAAGGGCTGGCTCGCCTCCTCCCTGTCCTTTCTCGCCGACGCCTGCCGTACCGACTGGTCGCAGCGCGAGCGACTGGAAGCGCGCCTCGTCGAGGGCATGCACGAACTGCCCTACTGCAAATACCTTTACGTGCTGGACGCCCAGGCGCGCCAGATCACCGCCAACGTCTCCCGCGCCGGCCTGATGCCGGAGCACTTCGGCCGCGATCGCGGCGACCGTCCCTACCTCGCCGAGGCGCTGGCCGGCAGCCGTTTCTCCCTCTCCGAGTCCTACATCAGCCGCAACGCGAAGCGTCCCACGCTGACCGCCGTGCAGCGCATCGAAGACGGCATCGGCCAACTGCTCGGCTATCTCGGCGCCGACTTCGACCTGCGCGAACTGCCCGCCACCCAGGCGTTGTACGCGCAACCGGGGGAATGGCTGCAGATGCGCGGCGACCCGGCCATCCGTGCCGGCCTGTTTCACCAGGAGCGGGTCCACAGCCTGATGGACCAGCACATCGACGAGGTGCTGGCCCTGATCACCGAATTGATGACGGTGCACGGCGTCTACCACGGCAAGTTGCACTTCTCCAGTTCCCGCGCCACCCTGTGGATGCTGGACGACCCCTACAGCTACCGCATCCACGGCTACGCCGACCTGTCCGACCCCAACCTGTGCCTGGCCTACCCGCGCCATCCCTACCCGGACAAGGCCATCGTGCCGGCTGCGGCCATCGCGAAAATCTTCCGCTGCTTCCGCGACCTGCGCTT